>DOMT01000188.1 GCA_003509825.1 Coriobacteriia bacterium | reverse complement strand
TCCCCATCCGTCGCTTCGACGGTAAAGTCGAAATGCCCGGTGGCCGTCGACAATACGGATGCTTCTTTCTGTGGTTCTGTCATGGGGTTTTCCGTTATTCCAATCTTCATCGCTCGTTGTGTTTTTTGCTTTTGCGGGCTTCTTTCCTCGCCGCCTTTTCCAACTCGGCCTCGGCCTTCGAGTAAAGGCAGCCGCAATACTTCTGACGATACATCCCCAGATCCTTCGATAAACCGATTGATTCGGGATACTGTGCACGAAGGTCCCNNGGGATACTGTGCACGAAGATCCTGGAACTTCGACGTGACTCCGTATTGTTTCGCTTGCTGCTGCATGATAGCAGACATCTCGTCGATGAACTGATACGGACTGATACTCAAGGTTGTGGCGATCGAGTTGAAGCCCTGTTCGGCGGCATGGGCGGCGAGTTTTTCAAATCGATGCCGGTAACAACGCGCACAGCGGATCTTTCGCAATCGCAGATTCTTCTCGTAATCCTCGGAGCCGTCGATGAGGGGGTATACTCCCCCACTGCCTTCGAGTGCGGAGTGCCACGCATCGGGGTCGTAGGGGCCTACGCACACCTCCACTCCCCGATCCGCGGCAAACGTGAGAAACGAATCGAGCCTGAGGTGATACTCCTGCTCGGGTTGGATATTCGGATTGAAGAAAAAGCTTGCGATAGGTCGGCCGGGTTCACCGATCGCGGGAAGCGAGGCGGAAGCACAGGGGCCACAGCAAACATGGATAAGTGTCTTGTTCATACTGCTATACTAACACCGGCTGCTATTTTTAGGAGGACATTCGATGGAAAAATCCCTAAGCCCGACGCGCAGGGTCGTGCTTGCCGCCGTAAGCTTTGTCATCGGCTGTGTTTTATTGTACACGGTCGGCTTTCAGATCCAATACCGACTCGGCATCTGGGGTGTGGCCGTAACCGAGTTGATGATACTGGCGATCGCCATCGTCTCCGCTCTTTTCGCACGCATGGATCTGCGCGAGGTTTTTCGCATGAAGGCGCCTTCCGGCTTGGAGTGGCTGGGGTCGCTTGCGATATTCGCAGGCGCTTTTTTCGCACAATATGCGATCTCGCAGCTGCTCAACTTCATCTTTCCGGGCTCGATGGTCGAGTCGAACACTGCGATCAACGAGATCGTCGTTTCGGGTGGAATGGTCGTGGCGATCATCGTGGTATCGATATTGCCGGGAATCTGCGAAGAAGCCTGGCATAGAGGCTATCTACTCGGCAGCCTCAGCCCTCTGATACGCTCCGTGACGGCACGTGTTTTGATCATGGGAGTCGTCTTCGGGTTGTTTCATATGGATCCTTCACGATTTTTGCAGACCATGTGCCTGGGAATCGCATTTAGCTTCATCCGCATCAAGACCGACAGCATGGTGGCACCCATGGCACTCCATGCCGGCAACAATCTGCTGGCGGTGGGCATGGCGTTTCTTCTGGTGACGATGATGCAAAGCATACCCGACTCGATGATGCCGAGCGTAGAGCAGAGCATGCAAACCGGTCTGTCACCTCTGACCTTGCTTGCATTGCTGCTGTTTGCAGTGGCTTTATGCGTGGTGTTTACCACCATCGGCAGACATATCTTCAGAGTCGTGGAAAAACGCAACCGCCTGAAGCAAACGGCTTCCGCTTCCGCAGAGAGGCCGAAAGTCGATCTCGAAAGCAACCGCCGGGTATACTTGACGGTTACGATCTGTGGCATCGTCGCCCTTCTGAGCTTCTTCGCGTGTATCTTCTCTTCGTTTTTGCGCCTGTAACCGGCGCGGCACGAAGAGACGCTCCCTACAGCAACCGAAATGCCCGAAGCGCAAAAGAGGCGGCCGAACGACCGCCTCTTTNNACGTTGCTTGCCTGAAGCTTGCCGTTTTGACCCGTAGTGATATCGAATTCGACCGCTGCATTCTCTTCGAGGGTCTTGAAGCCTTCCGCCTGAATCTCCGAGTAGTGTACAAAAAGATCGTCGCCATCATCGCGGGAAATAAAGCCGTATCCCTTGTCCTGATTGAACCATTTAACTTTACCTTCAGCCATTTCTTGCCTTTCTTTCTGCCCTGACGGGCATAATACATAATGACGATAATCTCGGCCACGAGACCCCCGCCATGTCCTACGAGTCGTATTCGACCCGCGCGTATTTTACCATACCGTTACAGTTTTACCGCATCAAACTTAGGAAAAACACGAAACCGGATGCGACATTCTGTTATTAATCCATGATATATGCGAATTAGTCAGATATTCCGAAGATATGCGAGCCTGTTCATCCACGCGAACGGCACAAAACCCAACCGGACTCCATTACGTTTTTACGCGCAACAATCGGACGGGTGCGCAAGGCTGTATATCGTGCACCGTCTCCTATGATCGCTCGAGAAGTGAGCGACCGGTCCATTGCTCGGGAATCTCGAGCCCCATCACATCCACCAGCGTCGGAGCGATGTCGGCCAGTCGGGCGACTCCCGTTTTATCCAGATCGATCTCACCCGTTTCGGACCCGCCCATCGGCGGTGCGATCAAAACCAGCGGCACTTCGTTGACGGTATGGGCGGTCCATACGTTGCCCTGCTCATCGACCATCTGCTCCGAATTACCGTGATCGGCCGTCACCAAAGCTACGCCGCCCTTATCGATGATGGCGTCGATAACCCGCCTGAGCCCCTTATCGACAGCCTCCACGGCAGATACGGCTGCAGGGAGAACCCCCGTATGTCCCACCATATCGCCGTTGGCATAATTTACGATGTAGACATCGGCGGCGTTTTCGTTGATTGCCTTTACCAGGGCATCCGTAACCTCGGGGGCACTCATTTCGGGCTTGAGATCGTAGGTCGCCACCTGGGGACTGGCGATAAGTATCCTCTGCTCGCCCTCTTTTGCAGCTTCGATACCGCCGTTTAAAAAGAAGGTCACATGGGCATACTTCTCGGTCTCCGCGATATGCAGCTGCCTAAGCCCCAGCGAAGACAGATAATCGGCAAGAACATTTTCGGGGAAACTCTTCGGAAACACGACCCGCGCCGAGAAGTCGGCCTCAAATGACGGATCGTACTCCGTCATACACACATAGGCAACATCGGGGATAAGGGGGCGTGCGAAGTCGGAAAAACCCGGGTCGATAAAAGCCCGGGTGAGCTCACGCGCACGATCGGGCCTGAAATTGAAAAACACGATGGCGTCCCCATCGCAAACGGCAGCATCCCCGATCGCTACGGGCTCGACGAATTCATCGGTGATGCCCGCCGCATAGGATTCCCCCACAACAGTGACGGGATCCGTATTTTGCGGCACACAACGCACCGTTTCCGCCGACGGTGTCACCAAGGCGGTCCAGGTACGCTCCACGCGTTCCCAGCGGTTATCCCTGTCCATGGCGTAGTAACGCCCCGAAATCATGGATATCCGGATGTCGGAGTCGGGGTGCTTTTCCTGCAGCACACGACAGAAGTCATCGGCCCGCCTGACATAACCGGCACCGCTCGACGGCAACACGTCGCGCCCGTCGAGAAACGCTGCGATGCGTATCCGCTTTACGCCCCGATCGGCCGCCATGGTGAGCAGAGCCTCGAGATGGTCCTGCATGCTGTGCACGCCACCGTCCGACAGCAATCCCATGAAATGTACCGCCGCACCGGTGTGGGCGGCTTCGTCGAACGTCTCGCACAATACATCGTTTTCAAGTAGCGAACCGTCCTCGATGGCCTTATCTATTCTATTGAGCTCCTGGTTGACGATGCGGCCCGCTCCGATATTGAGGTGTCCGACCTCCGAGTTGCCCATCTGTCCGTCCGGTAGACCGACGTCTTTGCCGGATGCACCGAGGCTTCGGCAGGGCCAGACGGTATCGCTGAAGAGCTCATGGAGAAAGGGGGCGTTCGCCGATGTCACCGCATTGGTCACAGCCGGATCGGCGATGCCGACTCCGTCGAGTATCGCAAGTAAAGCAGGAGTTCTCAATCGTGGTTCCTTATCTTCGAAACGTAAATGATTCCGCCAGCAGGAAGCGTGGTCGCCCAACTATGCAAACGCCTTTACGATGGCGAGAAAGGCCTCGGCCTCCAGCGCAGCGCCACCGATGAGTCCGCCGTCGATATCGGGTTGGGGCACGAACATTTCGGCGTTTTCGGGCTTCATCGATCCTCCGTAGAGTATACGGACTTTCTCAGCGTTTTCATACCCGGCAGCACCTGCGATGCACTCCCTTATCGCC
>DOMT01000140.1:428-12507 GCA_003509825.1 Coriobacteriia bacterium | reverse complement strand
AGCGCACCAGCGATGCGGTAACGTATCGGCTTGGTAAACCCCATCCGGAGCAAGGGCAAATAGGAGCGATATCGGTCGGCCCGGCCGTCGCTCGGGTTGCCTGCTTGAGGGCTGCGGTGACGCAGCTCCCAGATAAATGGTCATCTCAGACAGAATCCGGCTTACACGCCCACTCAAGGATCGCTGCTGCCCGTCCCGGGCGGCGCTGTATGTTTCAAATCGGCGAAACGCTNNGCTTTGCGCCGGACGCTCCCCGGTGTGTCAGTCCTCGGCAAACCGGGCGGTCAAAGCGTTTAGCACCATCGGCGTGACCCAGAAGCGGATGTTGCCGTGCAGGGCGGCGATTTCGCGTACGACCGAAGAGCTGAGATACATATGCTCGGGGTTTGCCATTACGAAAACCGTTTCCAGATCGGGATTGAGGCGATAGTTGAGCGAGGCCTGCTGGAACTCCGATTCGAAGTCGGTGACGGCGCGCAGACCCTTGACGATGGCCCGGGCACCCACTTCTACGGCGAAATCGACCAAAAGATTCGAAAACGGCTGTACCGTGACGTTGGGTAGATCCGACAGGGCATCTTCGGCAAAAGCCACCCGTTGTTCCAAGCTGAACAGCGGTCCCGCTCCCTTTTTCGGCGAAGCGGCCACGCCCACCACCACCTTGTCGAACAGCTGGGCGGTGCGCTTGATGACGTCTTGGTGTCCCAAGGTAATAGGATCGTAGGTTCCGGGAACCAAAGCGGTATGCATGTTTACCTCTCTCTTTTAATTTCAGGTTCGCACAAAATATTCGATTGCCGTCGAACCGTAGGTTTTACAGGATATCAATTCGAGGCCGCTGTTGTAAGCATCAGCGGGTGTCTGCTTCGCGCTGTGCCCGGTCTTTCGATCGACTTTACCCGAGAGTGCGGTTTTTCCGGCAGCATGCTCATAACTGATCAGACAGCCCTCGCTCAACAACCCCCTGGCGGACAAGCTCCCTACCAGGTCATATATCTTCTTTGCCGGCAGCGCATACGGAGGGTCGAGCAAAACCGCATCGAAGGGCTTGAGCCGGTCGAGCTCCGACAAGGCCTTCCCGGTAAAAACATCCGTTTGCAAAACGCTGTAACCGCTCGAAGGAACTCCCAAACGATCGATGTTTTCCCGCAGGGCCTTTGCGGCGTTGCGGTTGTTTTCACAAAAAACCACGCTCGCGGCACCTCTGGAAAGAGCTTCCAGCCCCAAGGCCCCACTACCCGCAAAGGCATCGAGTACCCGCAACTCGTCGAAGCCTTCGGGGAGCAGCGATAACATCGTCGATGCCCAGGCCTCGCGCACGCGATCCGTGGTGGGCCTGGTGGTCGTTCCCGCAACGGCTTTGATGGTGAGACCTCCGTAGATACCGGAGATTATCCGCATCCCCGCCATCTCAGTCATCTCCTTCGCCGAAGAGCGTTTTCACTTCGTATCCGAGATGTCGGTGCTCCGGTTTATCGAGTGTAGGATCCGTGTCCAAAATCGAAGTCGCTATGGCGTGGGCCTCTTGGATAAGCTCCGCATCCTGTATCACGTTTACCAGTTTGAGCGTCTGGATGCCGTGCTGTCTGCTGCCGAGAATGTCGCCCTCCCGCCTGAGCTTGAGGTCATGCTCGGCAAGTTCGAAGCCGTCGTTGCTTTTTTCCATAACACGCAACCGTACAAAGGAATCCTCGTTTTTGGTACCGGTCACCAAAAAGACCGTGCCGTCCTTATCTCCCCTGCCCACTCGTCCTCTGAGCTGATGAAGCTGGGACAAACCGAAGCGATCGGCGTCCTGAATGACCATCACCGTGGCGTTGGGTACGTCCACACCCACCTCCACCACCGTGGTCGACACCAGGATGTCGATCGTACCCGCACGAAAATCGTCCATCACCCGTCGTTTGTCGGCGGCTTTGAGCTTGCCGGTCATGAGGGCGACCCTACGCGTCGGAAAAACGATATCGCGCAGGTAGGCCACTTCCTGCTCGGCAGCCGTGATGTGATCGGCATCATCGTCGGAGGAAAACTCGGTGAGCAGATCCTCGATCGATTCGATCTCCTGCTCCTCGCCCTCCTCGGGCTTTTCTTCAGGTTCGAGCTTTTTCGCGGTGCCGGGTGCACTGATGAGTGGACAGACGATATAGGCCTGCTCGCCACATTTGATGGCCTCGNNTGATCGCCTCGTAGGCGAAGCGGATATCCTGACGGAAAATGATCTCGGTCCTCGTCTCGGTCTTCACCCGTGGCTTGGACCGGATGTAGGAGGTTTCCATATCCCCGTAGATCGTCAGCGCCAAAGAGCGCGGAATCGGTGTAGCTGTCATGGAGAGAAAGTCCACACCGGTGCCCTTGTCGAGTAAGGCCTGCCGCTGGTCCACACCGAAGCGATGTTGTTCGTCGATGACCACCAGGGAGAGATCTGCAAACCGCACATCCGGCTCCAAGAGGGCGTGGGTTCCGAAAAGCACCGAAGGCTGCTCCGTTGCGAGCACCTCGATGAGGCAACGCCTGTCGGCCGCTTTTGTGGATGAGGTGAGCAGCGCCCAGGGTATGCCCACGGCATCGAAGAGCGGCCCGATCTTTCGGGCATACTGCTCCGCCAAAACCTCGGTCGGCGCCATCATCACGCCCTGAAAACCGCTGTCGTGTGCCGCAGCCAGCGCCAACGCGGCGACGATCGTCTTTCCCGAGCCGACATCTCCCAATAGCAACCGGTTCATCACCACGTCGCCCTGCATATCATCGAGTATCTCCGACAGTGCCCGTTGCTGTTCCGAGGTCAGCGTAAACGGCAACGAGGCCCGCAGTGCCGACGCTGCCGGACCGTCNNACAGTGTGCCGCCTTGCCGCAACACCGTGGTTCTTCGCCCTGCGCCTACCCATCATATGGAGTTGCAACAGCAAGATTTCCTCAAACGCCAAACGCCTCCGAGCGCTGACTCTCGACGCTTCGTCCAAAGGATTATGGATGATCGCCAGCGCCGCCGAGCGACCGATCAGGTTATGGTCGATACGCAGCTTCGCGGGCAGCGGATCGAGCAGTGCCGGCATGCGCTTGAGCGCGGTTTCGATCGAGCGCGCCACCCACCCCCGGGTGATGTCGGAATTGGCATGGTAGACGGGCATAATCCCGCCACCGGGGTCTTCCTCGGACAGTATCGTATGGAGCGGAGAAGCCATCCGGTAAAAGCCGTAGTTATGCTCCACCTTGCCCTTGATGATGATTCTCTCACCGACCTGTAGGGTCTTTTGTAGCCAGGGTTGGTTGAACCATGAAACCACCACGACACCGGTTTCATCGATCACCGAAACCTCCAGTATCACCAGGCGTTTGCGCGGACGCTTCACCTTGATGTCATGGATGGTACCGAGCAGCGTGGCATCTTGCCCGATTTGCACTTGGTTAACGGATATAACCCGGGAAAAGTCGTTGTAACGAAAGGGGTAAAAGTTGATCAGATCCCTCAGAGTGCCGATGCCGAGCCGCCTGAGTCCTTTAAACCGGCGAGACCCGGCGGGCATCAACTCCGAGAGATCGTAGTCGAGAAGACGGGTCTGCCTCTCACGACTTTCCGCCATCTTCTCAACCACGGTAGCTTCGTCCGTTCCTTATCCCCGATGTCACCCGGCTCGCTCGCACGGAGCCTATTCGACCGTTAAAACGATCGGGTAGAGGGGTTGCTCCCCACGATGTGCGTCGATCTCGAGTTCGGGGTGTTTCGCCTCGATCTTCTCGATCAGCTCATCAAAGTCATCCTGCGCGAGGTCTTCGCCGGCGAGAATCGTCAGGGTATCGGTCTGATCGCCCACCAGGCGGTCGAGAAGCTCCAGTGTTACGCTCGCAACATCAACACCCACCACTTCGAGGTCGTCGTCGATCAAACCGATGGTGTCGCCGTCCTTGATGGGCTCGCCCTTGGAGGTTTTGGCATCCTTGATCGCCAGAGTCACCTCTCCGGTATGTACATTCGCGATGGCATCGAGCATGGCCTCGGTGTTCTCATCGAAGCTCGCCTCCTGATCGACGACGAACAATGCCGAAAACGCCTGGGGTACGCTGATGGTGGGGATGACCTTGGCTTGTTTTTCACTGAACTCCGCAGCGGCTGTAGCCGCCATGACGATGTTTTTGTTGTTGGGAAACAGGTACACGCTGTCCGCCTTGACCTCCGCGATGGCGTCGAGCAGATCCTTGGTCGAGGGATTCATCGTCTGACCGCCGGAGACGATTCCGTCCACGCCGAGAGACTTGAGGATGTTGTCCATGCCGCTACCGGAGGAAACCGCCACGAATCCGTAGGTCTTCGCCACATCGACACCACTCTGAGATGTTTCGGAGCCACCATCGGTCTCGATGCTCGCCAGTCGATCGGCACTCTGAAGGCGCATGTTATGGATATGCACCTCGGCGATCTGACCACGCTGCGTCATATAACCGAGCACGGCACCGGGATCATCGGTATGCACGTGGATCTTAAAATCGGGATGCGAACCCACCAATAGATCGCAATCACCCATCGTTGTGAGAAAGTCCTGCGCGGCCGCCACATCCAGATCGTCACTCCTGAACAGGAACTCGGTACAATACAGATACTCGCTCCCCTCCCAGTCGTTGATCTGCTCGATGGCAACCCTACCGAGAGACTCGGTGCGCATCATACCCAGTTCGAGCTCCACGCTGGTCTCGCCTGTCAGCGAGGCCACGAATCCATCGATCAGTAGCGCCAATCCGTAACCGCCGGCATCGACCACACCGTTTTCTTTGAGAACGGGAAGCAGCTCGGGGGTGTTTCGTACGGACACGTAGGCCGCATCACGCAATCCAAGCAAAAACTCCTGGAGTGAGACCTCGCACAGAGCCAGCTCCTTGGCCTCGTTTGCGGTATCACGTAACACGGTGAGGATCGTGCCCTCAACCGGCTTACGTACGGCACTGAAGGCCACCTCGACGGACTTCGCAAGCGCGGCACTTACACCGGCAGCATCGAAACCCTCAACCGTCGCCAGCCCCTCGCAGAACCCACGCAGTATCTGTGAGGTGATGACACCCGAGTTACCCCTGGCACCCATCAGCGAGCCGTGGGTTATGGCCTTGCGAACCTCCGCATCCGTGGCATTTGCGGGCAGGGCCAGCAACTCGCCGAGCACCGCTTCCATGGTCAAGGAGATATTCGTGCCCGTGTCTCCATCCGGAACCGGAAAGACGTTGAGCTTATTGACCTCATCCTTGCGGTCGGTCAGCGTTTTGACCGCAGCGGCGATGTGGGGTATGAAATCTGTCGGGTTAGACGTGATCTTCACTGAGATCCTCCTGAATTATTCGATTGCTACTCGGACTTCTTTACGTGAATGCCCTCGACATGGATGAGTACGTCAGCCACTCCGATCTGAGCAAAGTTTTCCAACGTATAGCGAACACGGTCGGCCAGATTTCGTGACACCGCCGAGAGATTCGTACCGTTTTCGATAATGACGTGCAGCTCGACCGTCGCCACGTCGTTTTCGTCAAAATTAAGCAAGATCCCCCGTTGCAACCTGCGCATCGGCAGGAGTTTGGCAAAGCCGTCCTGCATGTTGGGCGCAGCCATACCCACGACACCGTAACTTTCGAGTGCCGCGTAACCCGCAAGTTCGACGATCACCGCATCGGCGATGATCAGGTTGCCTGAAACGCATTTTTTTTCTTCAGCCATTATCATGCCTCCATAAAATGTGACCGGAGAGTCATTTGAAATCGGTGGTTTGAATGGAATATAGTATATCATTTGACCTGACCGGGTAATCGCTCGGAATCGTATGGTTAACATCCGGATAAATGTCTGCAAAGCGGACCTCGGCAGATACGGCATATTAATACATACACGAATATATAAACCCCAGGGAGGTTTATTTGTCGAATATCGAATTGCGCTTCAACAGAGACATGATCGTGGTCGATGGCGCCATGGGTACCATGCTGCAACGCGAGGGCATACCGAGTGACGAGTGCGGAATGCAGCTCAACGTGCTGGATCCCGAGTTGATTTTGGACATCCACAAAAAATACAAACTGGCGGGAGCGCAGGCGATCACCACGAACTCCTTCGGCGGCACCCGCGCGAAACTCGCCGACTACGGGCTCGAAGACCATGTCGAGGAGTTCAACCGCGCCGCCGTTCGACTGGCAAAACAAGCCGATCCCGAACATGTTTTAGCCGATATCGGACCCTGCGGTTTGGTTTTGGAGCCTTTGGGTAACGCCCGCTTCGAAGAGGTGTTTGAATTATATGCCGAGCAGGCCCGGGCGTTGGCCGCGGAGGAGCCCGATGCCTTTTTGATCGAAACGATGGTGGATATCGCCGATGCCCGTTGTGCCCTTTTGGCGGTGCGCTCCGTAAGCGATCTACCCATCATCGTGAGCTGCACCTTCGATATCACGGGTCACATGGAGCTCAGCGGCACCGACCCCGAGACAACAGCCGTTATCCTGGAGGCCTGCGGCGCCGATGTCATCGGCATGAACTGCGGGCTCGGCGTTGCACAACTCACCCCACTTATCGCACGCATGGCGGCTGCCACCTCCCTACCCTTGTTGATCAGGCCCAATGCGGGCCTGCCTGAGCTGGATGACCGGGGCAGGACGGTTTACAAGTGCACGGCGGATGAGTTCGCCGATGCCGCCGTCGCCTTGCGCGAACTGGGCGTTCAGCTCATCGGATCCTGCTGTGGTTCGACCCCGGCCTACACCGGTGCGATCTACGCAAGTATCGGGGACATGGATGTAAAACGACGCGCCTCGGCTTCCGGGCAGGGCTTGCTCACCCTGGCCTCCCCCGTGGCCACGGTATCCCTCGGCAAAGGACACGACACCCGAATCATCGGCGAGAGAATCAATCCCACCGGAAAACCCGAACTGACCGCCGAGCTGGAACGCGGAGTGATGTCTACGGTACTCGAGTTCGGCGCATCACAGGTGCAGGCGGGAGCCGGGCTCATCGACGTCAACGTCGGAGCTCCGATGGTGGATGCGTCCGTAACGCTGCCACTCGCAACACAGGCACTCCGGGGCGTGATTTCGAGCCCGCTGGTTTTCGACACGACGGACTACCGGGCGCTCGAGAAAGCCTTACAGGTCTACCCCGGCAAAGCACTCATCAACTCCGTGAACGGCGATCGCGAAAGCATGGATGCGGTCTTCCCACTGGCAAAACGATACGGTGCGGCGGTTATCGCACTGACCTTGGACGAGTCGGGGATTCCAGGCACCGTGGAGGGTCGCCTCGCTATCGCCGAGCGCATCCGAACAGAAGCGCTCACCTACGGCATCGGTGCCGAGAATCTGATGTTCGATGTGTTGACGATGACCGGGGCAAGTGATGNNAGATGTGTTGACGATGACCGGAGCAAGCGATGCCGATGCCCCCGAAGTGACTTTGGCCGGTGTGCGCGAACTCAGCAACCGCGGTTTCCATACGGTTCTAGGTGTCTCCAACGTGAGTCACGGGCTGCCCGACAGACCCCTGCTCAACGCCGCATTCGTCCAGGCCGCGATTGCAGCGGGACTGACCGCGGCCATCGCCAATCCCAACGACCCGGTGATAGCGGAATCGATACGGATCGCCAATGCGGCGAAAAACAGCACCTCCTCCCACGGCGGCGTCGAGGCGACACCGGGCACCGAAACGTCACAGAACTATGAAACGGCGTTGGCCGAGTGGCGCTCCGTCTTTTCCGGCATCATGGACAGGGTGAGTCGCGGGGATGTATCGGAGCAGAAAAACGACGGTGTTGCGGCAAACGCGAAGGAGGCCGTCTCGNNCGGAGCAAAGAAGCGACGGTGGTGCGGCAAACGCAAAAGAGGCCGTCTCGGCCGAAGACCTGCTTAAACGTGCGGTTCTCAGAGGAGATAAGCAAAAGGTAGCGGGTTTGGTCGATGCCGTCATCGAAGCCGGAAGAGCCCCCGATGAAATCGTCGATGCCCTGCTCACCCCCACCTTGGAGGAGCTGGGAAATGATTTTGCCGCAGGTGAGGCTTTTCTGCCCCAGATGATGCTCTCCGCCGGAGCCATGAAAGCGGCTGTAGACCGGATCAAGGAGCATCTACCCGAAACCGACGAGAACGATTTTGCCGGCAAAGTGATCTTTTGTACGATCAAAGGTGACGTGCATTCCATCGGTAAGGACATCTGCGTGGCACTGCTCGAAAGTCAGGGATTCAAGGTCTTCGACCTCGGTGTGGATGTGGACGCCGAGCAGATCATCGCCGTGGCCGAACGTGAAGATCCCGATGTCATCTGTCTTTCGGCCCTCATGACCACCACGCTACCCAACATGAAGGTGATCGTTTCGGAGATATATGAGAAGCTGCCCGCCTTCCGAAACGCTCCCGGCAAAGCCGTTGCTGCGGGAGGCGCCGTCGTCACCGACCGCTGGGCGTCGAGCATCGATGTGAAATACGGTGCCGATGCTCCGGGATGTGTGCGTCTCGTTCAAGCGGTTATTGCTGAAAAAGTGTAGAATCTGTGGTACAATCCTTCGGTTCGTCAAAGCCCCACTGCGACGAATGACAATGTAAATCGAAAGGAACCTTTAAGTGGCAAACATCAAGAGTCAGAAGAAACGTAACAAGACAAACGAAAAAGCCCGTCTTCGCAATCGCGCGATCAGAAGTGAGCTCAAAACCGCGACCCGTGCGGTGCAGGATGCCGTAGCTGCAGGCGATGCCGCCCTGGCTCAGGAAAAGGCCATGGCCGCCAACCGCTTGTTCGACAAGGCGGTCTCCAAAGGTGTCATCCACAAAAACCAGGCCGCCAACCGCAAGTCCGGTGTGGCCAAGCTCGCCAACAGCGTCGCCGCAAGCGATAAATAGTCTTTTACCCGTATTGATTCACCTGTAACTGCCGCCTTACGAGACGGCAGTTATTTCATGCACGGATGGAACTGCCTGCGCAGGCGGCAACGATCCACAGTTCCAAAAGTTGTTTGGCATCCGAGCCCGACTTCATCTTCTTCTCGATTACCGGGGCCTCCTTGAGTAGAGCCAAGAGCTCGCTTTGCCGATAGAGCTCCGCCCCTCTTACGATCTCCCTGATCTGCCAATCCTGCTTGCCCATACCCGCAGCCACGGGCTCTCTACGATTTTTGAGGGTTTGGGCGGTGAGTATCTCACGTATCCTCGTTACGCATATTGCAAACAAACCCACCTCGGTAAACCCCTTCATCCTTGCAAGTAGTTGCAGGCAAAGCGAAAGATCGCGTTGTGCCAAGGCATTGGTGAGGTCCCACGACTTGGGCTCGACGGCCAGGGCAACCAAGGACCTGACATCGTTTTCCGTTATGGTTTTCGCGCCCTTACCCTTGATGATCGCCGCCAACTTCTTGGTCTCGGTACTGAGGGATACCGTCGAGGTGCCCACACGATCGATCAGGGCGTTGGCCGCCGGGACACCGATCTCCACACCTTCGGCCTGCGCGATACCGCGGATCAGCTGAGGTAACTCGGAACGTTTTTTCTGACTGCAATCGATGATCGATTGGGAGGAGTATTTTTCTATAGCCTTGTAAAAGCGGGTGTTACGGGCCAGCTTCTTGGCCGTCATCGCCAAAACCGTGGTCTCCAAAGGAGCGGCAACATATGCCGTAAGCGCTTCGACGAGCGGTTTTTTGAGCGTATCGACCTCTTTGACGATAACCAGACGCTGCGGGGACCCGAAGGGAATGGTGTTCAGGATATCCGTCAGATGGGCGGGCCCTTGCAGCTCTTTTTCATTTATGACCTGTACGTTCATCCCGGTCTCGTCACCGGATTCCACACGCTTGCGTAGGCGTTCCAGCAGCATCTCCTGCTTCAGGTTGTCGTCCCCGTTAAAAAGATACATCGCTGACAGGGGCTTTTCGGCCATACGGTTCCTCACAGACTCTCACTTTGTTATCTTAAACATCGGATATGGTATCACAGCGCAGCTCCACTCCGAGCTTGTCGAAGTAAAGAGCGATGTTGCCGTTTTGGTCGGTTCTGAATATTTTCGCACCTACCTCGCCCAAAGCCTCGAGAGTGTCCGAGGTCGGGTGGCCGTAATAATTATTTTCGCCGACGCCGATCAAAGCGATGTCCGGTTGCAGACGCTCGGCCAAAGAGGGGGAAAGCGCGTTGCGCGAGCCGTGATGCCCCACTTTCAAGATGTCGAAGGAGGTGTTCTCCATCCGTGCCAACAACAGTCCCAGCTCCGCCTTCTCCAAATCTCCGGTCAAAAGCGCCCGGATGTCGGTAAGGCCATCGCCTTCGTGATCGTATTTGAGTTCCAGGCAGATACTTTCGTCATTGCCCCCCTCGGCTATCGGTTCTTCGGGCCAGAGCACCGTAAGCGAAAGCTGGTTTCCCAATCTGATGACATCTCCGTGGATAAAGGACTGCGGCTCACTGCCGGTCAAGCGCCGCGCCGTCGAAAAAACCTGCTCGCCGGGTTTGACATCATGTAGCCCCTCGGCAAAATAAACGTGACGTACGAAAACACCGCCCACCAATGCTCCCAGGGCGCCGGAGTGGTCTTCATCGGGATGGGTGATGATCACTGCATCGAGGGCGTGGACGTTGTGCCGTGCCAAGGCTTCCAATAGCATCGTGTCGCTTTTTCCCGTGTCTATCAGTACCGTGCTCGATCCCTCCCGCACCAAAAGGGCGTCCCCCTGCCCCACATCCAGCATCACCAGCTGCGCCCGGACGGGCAGAAGGGTGACGGTCACCATCGCTACGACGAAAAGACCGAGTGCCGCAGATATCCACACAATCCGTTTTTTCGTAGGCTGCGGCCAAAATCGATAAATCAACGCCGCCAACAACACCATGACAACGATGCTCGGGGCCAAATCGAGCGCCATCGGCAGGCAGGCATAGGGCAGACTCGCACAAAATCCGGCGATGGACACGGATAGCTCGGCAATATGGCAGAGTGCGATCACCGGGATGTCGGCAAAAGGCCCGAGCAAGCTTCGCGCACACAGCGTCACCACTCCCCCGGCAACCAAAACGGTGACCAGCGGGGTTACCAACAAGTTGGCCAAGGGGCTGACCGCGGAAAGGGTTGAAAACACCGAAGCCGTGATGGGCACGGTCGTCGCCTGCGCCGTCATGGTCATCGCCAGGGGATCCGCAAGGCCGGCGGTGCCGACTTCGCCCGGTTTGGTTTTTCGCATCCTGCGAGGAATCAGACAATGCAGATAACGGGCCACGAGCGGAAAGAAGACAGCCAAGCCGAAGACGGCGAACACCGACAGCCAAAATCCGATGGAAAAGGCCGTAGGAGGATGCAGTGCAAGCATCGCCAACGCTGCCACGCTCAAAGCCGAGGGGGTATGACTCCTCCTGCCCAACAGAGGCCCTACGCCGGCTATGAAGGTCATGACCGTGGCCCGGATAGCCGAGGGTTGCAACCCCGTCAAGAAGACGAAGGCGATCAAAAACAATGAGATGACCGTTATTTCNNAAAAACAGCGAGATGACCGTTATTTCGATCGAGCGTCTCAGCCGTAGTCTTTTAAGCAACAGCGACAGCAAACCCGCGATAACCACCAGATGCCCGCCCGAAACGGCAACCAGATGCGACAAGCCCGTGGCCTTATAATCCCTTCCGGCATCGGAAGCATCGAGCTCGGAGGTTTCACCCAAAAGTACACCCTTCAACAAGGCCGCCCCCTCCCCACCCTGTCGGGAAAGCACCTCCAGATTATGTTCTCGAAAGGCGTAGATCCCGTCGATCAGGCCCGATGGGATCGTGCCCACCTCCACGGAGTGCACAGTAACCGATCCGATCACACCGTTTTGGAAGAGAAACTCCTGCTGTACGTTCAGGGGTTTGAAACTTGTGGTTGCCGTGAATGAGATGCCCATACCGAACGCTTCCTGGTTCTCACCCCACAGGATACGCACGGTGGCGTTACCTGCTTCGCCCAGATCGATCCAGGCAAGGGAGGTTTTCGATATGGCGCCCTGCTTCGGATCCTCGAGAACACGAAAGCCGAACCTTCGGTCCGCGTCCAGCGAGATCGTTTTTGTAATCGTATCGGCCGATATCTGCGCCTGCGCCCAAAAAAGCGAGCC
>DOMT01000140.1:0-368 GCA_003509825.1 Coriobacteriia bacterium | reverse complement strand
CCCGAGTATCATGGCAAAAATCGGCAGGAGACTGACCTGAGCCCAAACGCAGCGCTCGGCACCGTATAACCCCGCCCAGAGGCCGGCTATCGGAAACAACAACAGCGGCAATGCGGGGCGAACGACCTCGTCGTCTTCAAATACGCCGGGCCGGGTCATACACAGATCATATCGGCCAAGGCCTCGAACTTCTTATCGCCGATACCCGAGACGTTCTTGATATCCTCGATGTTTTTGAACGGCCCGTTCTTCTCGCGATAGTCTATGATTTTCTTCGCCGTCGCCTCACCGATCCCCGTAAGCGTCTGCAGTAATGTGGAGTCGGCGGTGTTGATATTTATCGGCTGCGACCCCTGTTCACCGGCAGC
>DOMT01000079.1 GCA_003509825.1 Coriobacteriia bacterium | reverse complement strand
TTATCTGCAGGATGAATGCGAGTAAGAAAGAATTTCGTGTGAAGCTAAGCGCGGTATGGATAGCGTTTATATATCAGATACCGACTGGCACAAGTTACCTTATCTTGCGCGATATGGCAAGCGTGCAGCGATTTTGTTGGGTTATCGTTGCTGATCGGCCTATCGATTCCGGTCGATCTCCGCGTAGCTGACACCCGTCTCCTTCTCGAGTTTCTCGAAGAGTTCCGCAGGGGTGAAACAGGGGATCTGCGCGTGGGTGAAGCCTTGCGCATCTCTGGTAATCAGGTATTCGGCTTTAACTTTAAGCGCACAGTGATGGATGAGGCAGTCTTCAAAATCGGACCATTTTTCCTGCGCCGAGCCGTAGATGTCTTCCGGTGCGACAGAACAGATATTCAAAAACTCCTTCGAGCTCAAAAACATATCCTGTATCGCGCGACTCTTGTGCTCCTTGTTGAGTATGTAGAATACATCGGTGAAGGAATGGGAAGCGGCCCACAGATCGATGTCCCCGAAAAATGCCGCAGCCTTGAGCTTCACCGAATCTTGATAGAACTGCTCCTGAGCACCGAAATAATCGATGAGCACATTCGTGTCGACGAGCACCCGCATACTACGCCCCATACCTTTCGGCCAATCGCATCGCTTTTATCTGCTTGGCATCGAGAGCAGCATATCGGGGCGCAAGGGGCAGACTCGTAGCCTCCAAAAATGCCTCGAATCGCTTCCTCTCCTCGGCAGTGAACCGGCGAGTGCCGTCTTTCCCATACCGTGCGCAAGAAGCGGAGTTGGCATCGAGTAGCGAGCCCGTCTTGATAACGTATGTGAATGCAGAATTGATAAGTTCGGTTACCGAGGAATCGATTTGCTTTAAAACGATATCGGCTTGCGAGCGAATCTCCCTCGGCACCCGAGCTGTAACCGTTTGATCCTGTGTTGCCATAACGACCACTCCATAATACTGTATTATATCATTATGTATTACAGTATTATACTGATTCACATAACGACGGTCAAACCGATACGGCCGCCAAAGGCTTCCATCTGATCTGAAATCCAGCCTTTACGATTTAAGTTTCAAGTCGGGTGTATCGGATGAGCTACCCTGTAGCCTTATAGCGAAACTCAAAGCGCAACCGGCTACCGTTGGCGCTTTCTACGCAACCAGGCTCGGAGGAATTCCGCAGGCCTGCCAGCCAAACACGCTTCTGCGTTACCAGACAGCGTCCAACGTCATCGGATGCCGAGCCGACATCCCAAAGACCGACCTCGATTCCGTTGCAAAGTACCAGAGCGTGGCGATCGCCAAGCAGTAAAAGGCACTCATAGGCAGGTGCCGTCATGTCCCCGATGGTTTTTAGCGTCTCACCCGTTTTCATGTCGAGCATCAGCATACGATGCGGCGGCTTCCCCAAACCTTGCAGCGACATACCCACAAGCCCCCGCATCCCGCTACAATCGAGCGCAAGGGAGCGAACGTGGATGTGTCCGTCAAAGGCACTTCTCCATAAAACCTCCGTCGGCTCGTCGAGCGATCGCCGTTCGACATACGATCTGAACGTACCGTGAGCTGCGGTTTTCGAACGACCGTCGAGACGTTTGTTGTAGATGAAATAGAAGGTTTCCCCATCCGTAGCGAAGTGAATGCCGATGTCGAAAACCTCCCATTCCCTCTTGGCGTAGACACAGTGCGTGAAGCGCCCTCGCTCCCTATCGGCGACACCGTCCCATACTTGAAACTCCGTAAAGCGCCTGCCGTCGCAATAAAACTCCTTGCCTTGTTGCGCGATAAGCGTCTTACCGTCGTCGCTGATATAAAGCACACTCTTAAACCCCGTATAGAGCTTCAGACCCGTGCAGGCAAGCGCAGATCCCTTTGTCATCACGTCGTCGCTCCGAACCTCCTCGACCCCGACGATCGCAAAACCCTCATCATCGATACCTCCGAGATATTCGGCCGCATATCTACCGTTCCTCGAGAGCGCAAGTGACCGATCGACCTTATCCCCCTGTTCATTTTCTATTGAGCTCGTCCTGTCTGCGCAACTCGCCCACATCAGTGAGCGGGGATTTGAGCGATTCCGGCTCGGGCTCCTGCGACTCACATGAATTCACCCGTTGTTCCGCCTCTTCTTCTATTCGCACCTGCATGCCCGACTTCAGCTTAAATCCCCCGGACGTTTTCTCCAAAGCCTGCCCGCCCAATAGGGGCCCTTTGTAGTTCGGTGTTTCCATTTTCGGAAACGTCGATTCTATCGTCGTTCCGGTATCGTCATAAAAGCGTTCGTAGGCTCCACAGCGTTTGCACCATGCCGTCACCATGCCGGTACCGGATCCATTGCTGTCATTTTTGACCTTATGACGGTATTTGCCGCAGATCTTGCATTTGCATCGTCTGTCGAGATGTTTTTCGCAGTTGTGTGGAGGTATTTCTTCTTGTTTGTCGTCGGCCATAACTCCATCACTCCTCCCATTTACTCACTTTCAAGGTACCGGAGAGGTCAGCGACGGTTTTTAAAGAAAGTTGCAAGTCCTGCGTCTAACGCGCCCGCTGCTTAAGAAGTGGGCACCGAAAACACGTCTTAAAATAACTCGATGAGTGATAAGCCCATCGTAAAAAGAAAGGGGTGTTTTATGGGAGATCCGCTTAAGTTTAACCTACCGCCAAGCTGAAGATGTCACTTGTCAACGCAGAGCCTCGGAGTTGATCGCGAGTATCTTCCCACGCACGGCCTCGGATACAAGCGCATTTCCGTCGAATGCACCACACCCGATATAAATGACGCTATCGGGAATGTTGACGCTTTTCAAACCGTCCGGAAACGCCCTTTCCCCGATACTCTCCAGACCGTCGGGCAAAATGATTTCGGTCAAATTCGTGCCCCTGAAAGCACCCTTGCCTATTCGCTTAACCGTTGCCGGAATTTCGATGTTTTCAATAAAAGAAAGGTTAAACGCCTCATCGCCTATCTCGATCAAAGATGCCGGAAGTCTGACCTTTTTGAGCTCATCATAACAATCGGCAAAGGCCCTCTTACCGATGATGGCAACCGGATCGGGAATAGATATTTCCTTGAGTCCACTTTGGCTAAACGCTTCCTCGGGTAACTCCGTCAATGTTTCCGGAAGTCTCACTTTTTCCAACTGGCGGCAACCCTCGAAAATGAGCGCCCCGAGAACGGTAACCGAATCGGGGATGTAAATATCCCTTACATCACTGCCCGAAAACGCGTCTTCGGGCAACTCCGTCAATGTCTCCGGAAGTCTTACCTTTTCCGGCAAGGAGCAGAACCTGAAAGCACTTTTGCCGATGGACGTAACCGAATCGGGGATGAAAACCCCTTCCAGAGCACAATCGGCAAACGCCCAGGCACCTATGTGTTCAACACTCTCAGGCAACGTAATCGAGATTTCTGATCGACAGGCTAAAAACATACAGTCGGGTATCGCCCTCATGGATGGAGGGAGGATGATCTCTCGAACCCTACTACCTTCGAAGGCTTCCGGTCTGACTACGGTAACCCACTCGGGTAACTCGAGAACCTCGTCTTTCCCGAAATACTTTATGAGTTCAAAGCCATCGGAGCTACGAAAGCCTCCGTACGCTTCATCCCGAATCGCAAAGATGCCTTGCATCCCATCAGTTATCTGAGCCGCATAGAGATCGGTTTTCGGAAGGAATTTTTCCGCAAATGAGTGCATGGCATGCATGTCGACTCGAAGCTCGCNNAAGTCCGAAGCTCGAAATCCGGGTCATGAATGGTTTTAGGTAGGTATCCTTCTACAAACTCTTCCCAATCAAACATATCGACTCCCCGAAATCGTCGTTTTCCACCGTGAGCACATTGTAGCCCGTCGGAGGAAACAATCAATCGTTCCTGCCATCTTCTTCATAACGCAAAAAAGGCATTTGCCCTTTGTTCCTCTTCGGCAGTGATCGTTATCTTGCCNNTGCCCCCTCCACCGCAAAATTTGCCGATAAGTTTAAAGCGCAATCGTCCTTGTGGCTATGTGCTCGGTGAGCGCCGGATCGTGGGATACGAAGACCAGGCCTATGTTTTTACGCTCCAGCTCAGCGAGTAGGAAGTGCCAGATCTGTGCCTGGGTGAGGGCGTCAAGCATTGTCGATATCTCGTCGGCGACGAGAAACCTCGGCTGCACCGTGAGTGCACGGGCTATACAGAAGCGCTGCAGTTCGCCACCGGAAAGCTCGTGGGGATAGCGACTCATCCACTCCTCACGAATACCGAGACCGGCGATGATTTCGGGGTTCGTCTCTCCCGCCTCCTCGAGGGTTAAGCACAGACGCATACGCGGATCTACAGCGACTTCAGGATGCTGCCAGACCATCTGTACGGGGCAGATGCCCTTACGCGGCAGCGGGCTGCCGTCGAGTTGCACCTCGCCTGATGTGGGCGTTTCGTATCCTGCAAGTATCCGGGCGAGGGTGGTTTTTCCGGTACCCGAGGGGGCTACCAAGGCCACACGCTCGTGACTCTCGACTTCAAAGGACAAATTGTCGAGGATTCGTCTGCCGCCGTTGTAGGCGAAGCTCACACCGCTGACTTGGAGTTTACTCATGGACACACCTTAAGTCCGTGTTCGGGAAGTGCGTGCCAGAGCTGCTTGCTGAAGGGATGCCCGAGGGTGTCGGCGGAGGCGAAATTCGCCACCGCGGTCTCTTCCACCACCGTACCGTCCTTGAATACCGCCACGCGGTCGGCTACACGCAGCGCAAGCTCGATATCGTGGGTGATCAGCAGCACTCCCCCGCCTCCATCGGCGAAAGCTCTGAAATCCTGTAGTGCCTTGACCGCCAGGTCGAGATCCAGTCCCGGAGTCGGTTCGTCGGCGATTATCACGCGCGGGTCATCCATGAGCGCGCAGCTGAGCAGCACACGTCTGGCCATACCGCCGGAGAGTTCGAAGGGATAGAGATCGTTGACGCTTTCGTCGAGTCCGTAGCGGGCGAAGAGTCGGCGTTGGCGAATCTTTCTTTCTTCGGGGGTCTCGCTCTTTGCAAACCCCTGCACCTGCCTTCCGACCTTCATCAACGGGTCGAGGTGGGAAACACTTTGGGGTACGAGCGATACTCCGTTACCGCGCAGTGCGGTAAGCGAAGCCGCGTCCTGCAGCTTGCCGTCGAACCATATACGACCGCTTACCTCGGCGTTAGGTTCATAGAGGCCGAGTATTGCATCCGCCAACAGGGTCTTTCCCGATCCCGAGGCACCTACCACCGCCACGATCTCTCCTGCATGCACCGAGATGCTCAACTTCTCGATCACGGCCTTTTTGATTTTTGCCGCCCTGAAAAACGACGATGCCTGCGGATCGTACATGGTAAAGGAGATCGTCAGGTCCTCCACCTGGAGCAGGTGATGCCCCCCGGCGTGCGTGGAGTCCCCGGCGTGGCTGTGCCCGTGATGCACGGGCTCCGCGTTATGCGTGGTTGCCTCGTGAGGCAGCAGGCTCGAAGCTTCGGCGCCCCCGATTACGCCCTGCAAAACATCGACTGTCTTCTTCGTACTCATCTCCCCACCTTAATCCTGTGAGCTGTGCGGATCGATGAGGCGGCGCAGGTTCGAGCCGATCTCGTTGAACAAAAGTACTGTTGCGATCAGGGCAAGCCCCGGAAACACCGCCAACCACCACATGCCGGCCGACAGATAACCCATCGACTCGCTGAGGATGACGCCGATGGCAGGTTGCTCGGGAGGTAGGCCGAAGCCGAGAAAGGTGAGCGCTGCTTCATGCAAAATCGCATGGGGAAACAACAATATCAGCCCCACCAAAAACTGTGGCAACACATAGGGCAACATGTGGCGAAGTGCGATATACAGGCGTCCCTTACCGAGCTTGCGTGCCACGGCAACGTAGGTGGTCTGCTTGCATTGCAGTATCTCCGCACGCACCACACGGGCAAGACTCGGCCAATGGGTGATCGCCACCCCGATCGCCACTCCCCAAAAGCCCTTGCCGATCGCAAAGGAGATGAGGATGAGCAGCACGATATGGGGCACGCCCATCATGAGGTCGATGAGCCAGGTTACCACGGTGTCGATCTTTTTGCCCCCGAGTGCCGCAGCCGCACCGAGAATCAATGCGATGACAGAAGAGGCGCCGGCTGCAAATAAACCTACCAAAACGCTGGTGGAAAGGCCCGAGAGCGTGCGCAGGAACATATCCCGCCCCACCTGATCCGTTCCGAAAAGATGCTCNNCACCGGGCGGCAGGTTTTTGATGGTAAAGTCGGAAACCATCGCCGTATCCGTAAGCGCAATCCCCGCAGCCACCAACACCGTCAGCACAACGGAAGACAGGATACAACTGGCGAGGGTGCGCACCCGATTGTTTGAAACTCGAGCACGCGGCGCATGAAATAACGTCGCCGGCGCTGTGACGGTGCCTG
>DOMT01000034.1:2112-2716 GCA_003509825.1 Coriobacteriia bacterium | reverse complement strand
CATGAGCCACGAGATGCGTACGCCGCTTAACGCCGTCATCGGTTTTTCGGAGCTGTTGCTCGGTATCGATGAGATCGAGGGCGAACCCAAGGAGCGCATGGAGATGATCCACAGCTCGGGCATGACGCTGCTCGGCATCGTCAACGACATCCTCNNAGAGCTCCACCCCATCAACTACGATACGCCGAGTTTCATCAATGACATCGTGACCCAAAACATGACGCATCTCAACGACAAGCCCATCAAGTTCATATTGACTGTCGATGAGAGTTTACCGGCGCTGCTTTTCGGCGATGACCTGCGTGTTAAAAGAATCTTCAACAACCTACTGTCCAACGCCTGNNAAATATACGGAGACGGGCAAAGTCGAGTGGAGGTTGCACCACGAGATCGAGGGGGATAGCGTCTGGCTGATATCGGACGTCATCGACACCGGCGTGGGTATCAAACCCGAAGACCTGGATAAGTTGTTCAAGGCCTACACCCAGGTGAACACCAAGGCCAATCGAAATATCGAGGGCACGGGCTTGGGGCTTTCGATCATGCAGAATCTGATCGACATGATGGACGGTAGTGTCGAGGTCGAAAGCGAATACGGCAAGGG
>DOMT01000034.1:0-2044 GCA_003509825.1 Coriobacteriia bacterium | reverse complement strand
CAAAAAACCAGCATCGTGCGTTTGGACATGTCCTACGCGAGGGTGTTGGTGGTAGACGATGTCAAAACCAATCTGGACGTCGTCAGGGGAATGCTCAAACCCTATGGCATAAAGGTCGACTGCGTAACAGACGCAAGGCAGGCGGTGGAGCTGATCCGCAGTGCCGCTCCCCACTACGATGCGGTGTTCATGGACCACATGATGNNATGATGCCGGGCATGGACGGTGTTGAGGCCACCCGTATCATCCGGAGCGAAATAGACTCCGACTATGCGAGAACCGTACCCGTAATCGCACTCACGGCCAATGCGGTTGTAGGCAGCGAGCAGATGTTTTTGGCCAACGGATTTCAGGATTTCATCTCCAAACCGATCGACATGATGTATCTCGATTCGGTGTTGCGCAAATGGGTGCGTGACAAGGTGCGCGAGAGTGCACGCATCGATGAGCAGCCATCCGACATGCCTCCCGGCAACAAAAGGGAGGGTATCGATACGCACGATGGAGACGTGCTTATCATCAAGGGTGTGGACACACAGGCCGGGGTGGTGAACTTCGGAAACGATCCGATCGCCTACGCAGGTGTGCTGCGGTCGTTTACCAAAAGTACCCGCACGCTCATCGCGCAGCTCAAACGCTGCTTGAACAACGGTGATCTCAAGACCTATGCCATCAACGTGCACGGAATCAAGGGCTCCGGCTACGGGGTGTTTGCAATACAACTGGGCGACATGGCAAAGCGTCTTGAGAATCTGGCAAAGGCAGGGGAGTACGAAACCGTAAAAACCGAAAACGATTCGTTCGAGCAATACGCGAAAGGCGTACTCGATGCCATCGATGCCGCGCTTGAGAAGTTCGAGGCCGGGCGCTCGAAGCCGAGGTCCGCGGCTCCCGATAAGGCGCTTTTGGACAACCTACACAAGGCCTGCTGCGAATACGATGTACGCGAAGTCGATGGCGCCATGCAGGCCCTGGAATCATTTTCCTATAAAACCGGCTCCGACTTGATTGTGTGGTTGCGGGAGCAGGTGGATGAAATGAACTTCGATGAGATATGCAAAAGGTTGGAATGATGTAAGCGGACGGATTATGACATCGGCCGTGGGAGTGGGTGAGTGGTATCGGGTTGATGAAAGAGGTCGACCCGAGTAGCAGGCGGGTAAACGTAGAGCGAAGAAAGGTAGGTAGTGTCCATGAGCACCAAAGCGCGTCAGATCATCATGATGGTCGACGACAACAAGGCGAACCTGACCGTAGGCAAAGCCATTCTCAGCGAACATTACGACGTGTATGCGCTGCCGTCGGCGGAAAAGCTGTTTCAATTTCTCACCCATGTGACGCCCGATTTGATCCTGCTCGACATCGAGATGCCGGGCATGGACGGATTCGAGGCCTTGACCATCCTTAAAGGAGATAGGAAATATTGCGATATCCCGGTGGTGTTTGTTACCGCAAAGTCGTCGGAGGAAGACGAATACGAGGGGTTGATGCTCGGCGCCATCGATTACGTGACCAAGCCGTTTTCTGCGACACTCCTGCTCAAGCGCATTGAGAACCACCTGCTCATCGAACAGCAGAAGGCCAAATTGCAGGATTACAGCGACAACCTGCTCAAAATGGTGCAAAAAAAGACCCAGCAGGTTTCGGGCTTGCAAAACGCCATCATCAGCACCGTTGCCAACATGCTCGAGTTTCGCGATAACGAAACCGGTTGGCATGTGCATCGCACCCAGTTTTACATGAAGGCGCTGATCGAGCGCATGATCGAAAAGGGCATCTACGTACAGGAGCTGCTCACCTGGGATCTCGACAACGTGCTTTCCGCCTCGCAGTTGCACGACATCGGCAAGATCGCCATACCCGACGCCATACTGCTCAAGCCCGGCAAACTGACGGACGAGGAGTTCGCCATCATGAAGACACACACCACCAAGGGCTGCGCGATACTCTCCAGCCTCAACTACACGCAGGATCCCGAATACTACGATTATTGCTATGAGATCTGCCGCCACCACCACGAGCGCTGGGACGGGCGCGGCTACCC
>DOMT01000162.1 GCA_003509825.1 Coriobacteriia bacterium | reverse complement strand
GGAAATCCGCGCCGGAATGATGTGTACTGAACCGCCTGCGGAGTACTTCGCCTCGTAGTCGTAAAACTCGCTGTTGGCGACGATCTCGATGATCGGCAGTGCGATCAAGTCGTCGGCTGCATTGCCCAGCACGGCAACCGTCACCTCGGTACCGGCGATGAACTGCTCCACCATCAAGGTGTCGTCGAGGGCAAATCCGTCGACCAACGCCTGCGCAAAACTCTCCCGATCCTGCGGAATATATACGCCGATAGAGGAGCCGTCGGAGATCGTTTTCACCACGCAGGGCAGTCCGATGCGCTCGATATAGCCGTCGATGCGCTCGTCGATCGCTTTGATGAGCGCCGCTCCCGTAGGGGCTGGGGACATCCCGGCAGTTGTGGGTGCACCTTCCGTCGAGCCTCCACCCGAACTCTGCTCGGACAGCGTCGGGGCTCCGCCCACTCCACCGAGCACCTCGCCCCTCGACAGCAAAATATGCTCGGCAACCTTAAGCCCCACCTGCCCATACACCATCTTGCTGATGACCTTGNNGTCCATGCAAAGCGCACTGCTCTCAACACCGCTATGGGTGTAGGGAATGCCGAGCGTTTCCAAAAATCCCTGGATGCAGCCATCCTCACCGCCGCAACCGTGTAAGGCGATAAAGGCAACATCAACGTGCTTCGCAAGTATCCGGTCGATAAAATCCTCCGCGGCGGTGTCGAGAAAAAGCACCTCGAAGCCTTCACCCTCAAGCACCTGCTTGACGCAAGTGCCGCTGGCGATGGAGACTTCCCGCTCCNNCTGTTGCCGCCGTAGAGAACCGCAACGGTTCTTACCCGGTCACTGATCTCGCGCGCGAGTATTTTCAGCTCTGTCAAAGCGGTGTCACATAGAGATGAGTTCATTCACCCTCCTGCATTAGAATCAAAACATGTATGGGCACCCGGCGTCCGGCACCCTGAAATCGCACCGGGCGGCACGCCGGTGACAGCTTCTCCTACAAAGTCCTTCNNAGACCCACGAACGATTATCCCCGCGCCACGGCCACGTCGAGTAATTCGTTGAGCAGTGCGCCGAAACCGTTACCCGTTGCCTTGCAGGCCATCGGGAGCAACGAGGTCTCCGCCATGCCGGGGCAGACGTTGATCTCCAAAACCTTGACTTCCTTGCCATCCCAATACAGATCAACGCGGCTTAAGTCCCTGCAACCGAAGCTGTGGTGTACCTCCAGCGCAGCGTCTTCGATGAGTTGCATGATACGCCCGGCTTCCTCGGTGTCATCGGCAGCCAGCGAAGAGCTGCGAACTGGCGAGTAGTAATCCACCAGCTCGGACTCCAGACGGGCCTCGGTCTTGAAAAATCCGTCCTTGGGGCAAATCTCCACGGAACCCAAAACGCGCGCGCCTTCACCCGTACCGACTACACTCACGGCGATTTCGACACCGGTTATCCACTCTTCGATCAGCACTTCGTCGTCGTAGGAAAGCGCGTCGAGTATCGCGCCGGGGACCTCCTCGAAGCTTTGCACCCGGTTAACGCCCATGGCCGATCCACCCGAGGCGGGTAGCACGGCGATCGGATAACCCGACGGCAGGTGTCCGGCTATCAGATCGAGGGCCTTTGCGGCACCGAGGTCTTTAAAACTCACGGCAGACAGGCACACCGACCGCGGCCAGCTTGCAGGGCCGCTTGCACCCTTGCGATACATCGACACCACGTGGGGCAGCATACTTTTATTCCACGTGCACCTACATACACTGGACGGCGANNCGAGCCGATAAAAGGGATCTGCAGGTATTCGAGCAGGGCATGCACGGTGCCGTCTTCTCCGTGACCACCATGCAAGGCGATGACCGCAGCGTCGGGTTTTTCGCTGAGCAGCACCTCTACCAAACTCGACGAGACGTCGAGCGGTAGCACGGTGTGACCCTCCTGCTCCAAGGTTTTAAGAACATGTTTTCCACTTGCCAGTGAGAAGTCCCGCTCGAAGGAAGACCCTCCCATCAGCACTGCGATCTTGTAAGGCATTTTCGGTTCCTTTCCGTTGGAATCGGTCGGTTCTTTAAGCGGGCGATACGGGCGGGTTTACTCGGCCTCGAGCACTCCCGCATCGATGAAGGCGCGGTAGAGAGCCAAACGTTCTTCGATGACCAGGGAGAGCCGTCGAATCGCCTCGCGTAGGGCTTCGGGCTCCTCGTAACAAAAAGCGATGCGCATAGCGTTCATGCCCTTGCCGCTGCCGCTGGGGTAACAGCCGTCGCCGGGTACGAAGGTCACGCCGGCCTCCAGTGCCACCGAAAGCATCTGCGGCGTATTTACGTATTTGGGTAGCGTCACCCAGACAAAGAACCCGCCGGTCGGACGCGTCCACTTCGCCTCGGGTGGGAAGAACTCGTCCAGTGCGGCGAGCATAGCATCGCGTCGCACCTGATAGCGCTCGCGCATCGTGTTCAGAGTGCCGCGCCAATCGGTGTCGTTGAAGTAATGCTCCGCGATGACCTGGTTGAGCGCCGAACCGCACAGGTCGGCACCCTGTTTGATCATGTTGACCTTTTGCATGATGGGGCTCGGGGCAAAGATCCAGCCGGTTCTCAGGCCCGGAGCAAAAACCTTGGATATGGTGCTGATATAGATGACCTCGTCGTCCATCGTACGCAGGCAGGGAACATGTTCGCCCTCGAAGCGCAGACGCCCGTACGGGTCGTCCTCGATGACGGGAATGCGATATTCACGCGCCAGCTCCAACAAACGTTTGCGCCGCCCCAAACTCATTGTCACGCCGCCGGGGTTTTGAAAGGTGGGGATGGTGTAGATGAACTTCGCGCCGCGCGGCCCGAGCTCCTTGAGCTTGGCCTCGAGTAGATCCATGCGCATACCGTCGTCGTCGAACTCGATAGTATGAACGGTCGGCTGAAAGGCCGAAAAGGCCTGCAGGGCACCCAGATAGGTGGGCCCTTCGGTGATGATGTTGTCGCCGGGATTGATGAAGGTCATACCCAAAAGGCTGAGCGCCTGTTGACCGCCGGCGGTGATGGTGATGTTTTCGGTGCTCGCATGGATGCCCTGATCGCGCATCAGCATGGCCGCTACGCGCTTGGTCTCTTCGCGGCCCTTGGTGTCGCCGTATTGCAGCCCCGCGATGCCCTCCTCCAAAACCGCACGCTTCACCACTTCGCTCACCTCAACGAGGGGCAGATAACGGATGTCGGGCATGCCGCCCGAGAGCGAGATGATATCCGAACGCGACGCCGCGGCAAATAAATCGCGAACCGCGCTGGTGCGCATCGTTTCAACACGCTGTGCGTAAAGATCCGCCCATTCGTCAAATTGTATTCGCCCGGCTGTTGTCACAGTATCACGCTCCATAGGTAAGTTTTTGGAATACTACCATAATGTACCCCGCAGATGAATTGCAAGCGAGGCAATCTGCACAGGTGTTTCCCTGTCAGCAATTATACAAATGTCCGGCAACGGTTTTCTCGGAGTGTGACGAATATGCAACGTCTATGAGGTTGATTTGTCGGTCGGCGCCGGAACTTCGGCTTGTCGAGTGGGGGAGCGGGTTGTTTACCGCGAGCCGATCTGTAGTTCGACGCGGCGCTTTTCGGATGATGAGCCTGTCGTAGAGCGGCGCTATGCAAAAAACTCGATATTGCGGCGTACTAATGCACAGGTATTTGGAGTATGGGTTGTGGAGCACCGCAAGGCTCCGTCCACATGTTTGAGAAGCCCCGAAACGTAGGGTTTGGGATTCGGCAGGCAGCTCCGACGGGGTGCGGTGGAAATCGGGCGGCATCGTGAACAGGTGTTTTCCGATCGAAGGACGAAGAAGTTGCTATGCATAAAATCAAAACCCTACGTTTCTCCCGATCTTATGCGGGGCCCGTTTTCGCACAGGATTCGAGGAGACAAAATGCAGCATTCCTCCGCCCTCCGCCCTCGACCACATGCGTGCTCAAGACACCCCGTAGCACGGCGGCGCCCATAGGTGGCGATCAGTCGGCATCGGTTCGGGGGGTGTCCTTGCGTGCGCCCTCCGTGGTATCGGCCGACTCCAAGGCATCGGTTAGTGCCGCCGCCAGCTTCTCGTCGACATCGGAGGACTCGGCTTCGATTTGGCTGTAGTCGTATTTGCCGGTTTTGGGCAGCTTGAAGCTCGGGCCTCGCCAGTTGCGTCTGCGTCGTGGACGCTTGACGAAGTGGTGCTTGAGAATGGGTTCGGTGAGCTTGAGGCCGAACACAAGCGCGGCGATCATGATGACGAGCACTCCTAGGATAAGCATGCGGATCAAATCACCGCGGCCTACCAGCAGTAAGGCGAATATCGCCAAAATACCGGTGAAGACGTAGAGGATGTAAACGGTGGTTTTTTGGCCGTAGCCGATGTTTAGCAGGCGATGGTGGATGTGGGAGGTGTCGGCTTCGACGATCGAAGTGCCCGTGCGGATGCGGCGGATGATTGCGGTCAACGTATCGAGCACCGGGATACCGGCAATGACGATGGGTACCAAAAGCGTGATGATGGCGGGGGTGCGTATGGCTCCGAAGAGAGAAAGCAAGCCCATCAGAAAACCGAGGTACAGCGCTCCTGAGTCGCCCATGAATATTTTAGCCGGATTGAAGTTGTATTTGAGAAAGCCCAGGCAGGCACCGGCAACCGCGATCGAGACCATCGCAACGTTGAGGTAGTCGTTACCCACGGCGATGACGAAGAGTGCAATAACCGAGATGGTTACGATACCCGCGGCCAAGCCGTCGAGACCATCGATGAGATTGATGATGTTGGCAAAGGCAACCAGATAGATGATGGTAACCGGATAGGCGAAAAACCCAAGGTAGATAGGTGTTCCATCAAAGGGATTGGTGATGGAGGAGAGCAATACGCCCGACAGTGAGGCGATAAGCGCGGCGATAATCTGTCCGAGTAATTTGTAGCGGACTCTGGTAGTGCGAAAGTCATCGACGAGCCCCACAACAAAAATCACGAACAAGGCAACGGCCACACCCCGGTAGTCGATGGTGCTATCGGGATCGAGGCGGGGACCGTCATCGAAGAGAAACAGGCCGATCAATCCTAAAGAGATAGTGGCGCCCAGAAAAATCGCGATACCGCCGAGCCGCGGGACCGGAATTTCATTTATCCTCCGTCCGTCGGGATAGTCTATCGCATTGAAACGGTTTGCAAGCCTGATAGTAAGCGGCGTTGCAAGCAGCGTGACAAGCAAAGCTATCGCAAAAGCTATCACATACCAGTAGGGCTCCACGAAACCGCCTATTCCAATCAAAAATATAGATAAATCCGCCAAATGGCTGTTGAAGTATTCGTCGAACGACAAATACCGGAAATCAGCCCGCTTGCTTCCCTGCTCGCGCCCACTCTTGCACCTTGTCTGCATTATAGAAGACGGAGGCACGCATGGGTGGCGAGAATCGTTTAAATCCGGGGGGGGGGCGCTCTTNNCCAGCGTGGTGTAATCGGAGGATGGAGCCTCTTGTGCGCCATGAAAAAGCGACCGCTTTTTCTGCTTACGACAAGAGCAAAATGCATATCTCAGAGCAAAAAACCCGGCCGGGTGGGATACGAAGATTCCCACAAAATGCTATTATATTCTGACTGTTGTGAAAGCAAATTGTGGCATGCGAACGCGCACAAGACGCAACGGTCGACCACAGGAGAAGAGGAGATAAGATGGGATTTATCGAGGCCTTTACCGGCGCACTGGGGGGAAGCTTTGCCGACCAGTGGAAAGACTTTTATACGGTTCCGGCAACGGTGTCTGCAACGGCGGGAATCTGCCCGGCGGTTCAGCATCGCACCGACGCGGGACGCGGATCCAACACCAAGGGGAGCGAAAACATCATCACCAACGGCTCCAAGATAGTGATACCCGAGGGATTTGCGCTCGTTACCTTTGAAAACGGTGCCATCACGGGCTTCGTCGCCCAGGCCGGCGGCTACATCTACACCAACGATACCTCGGTGCATTCGCAGTCGTTTTTCACCGGGGGCGGTTTGGTGGAGAGCGTTATCCGCAACTCCTGGGAGCGCTTTAAGTACGGTGGAATCCCCGGCGACCAGCAACTTGCGTTTTACGTGAATCTCAAGGAGATTCCCAACAACAAGTTCGGCACGCAGAGCCCGATCTACTGGGACGACTCCTATCTGCAGGCGCAGGTGGGCGCGATTACCCGCGGCTCCTATACGTTAAAGATCAGCGACCCGATCTTGTTCGTCAAAGGCTATGTGCCCGCGCAGTACATCGTGCAAAACGCCGCGCCCTTCGACTTCGCCGACTTTGGCAATCAGGCTGCCGAGCAGCTGTTTAACGAGGTTGTTCAGTCGCTGTCCGCGGCGTTCTCGAAATATACCAACGACCCCGACCGCAATCACCGCATCACCGGCATCCAAAGTGACAGTGTGGGATTTGCCCAGTCGCTTTCCGCGGCCGTGGAGGAAAACTATCAGTGGAGTTCGGCGCGCGGGCTCGCGATCATCAAGACCGCCCTGGCCTCCGTGGAATACGACGAGACCACCAAGGCGCTGCTCGCCGACGTTCAGAAGGCCGATGCGCTTTCGGGCTCGCGCGGCAATGCCTTCCTGCAGCAGT
>DOMT01000006.1 GCA_003509825.1 Coriobacteriia bacterium | reverse complement strand
AACCGGATGTTGATGCTTCTGGATTACGTCATACGTTAGTAGTATATTCTTGCGTATGACAAGGAGGGTTGAGCGAAAGCGGCATCAAGTATGCGTGGGGTAGTCTTGTCAGGTGCCGGCAAATAAACGGAACGGATGATTTGTTGAGCTTATAGCGTTTCAGGACGACGAGGGTGCATGGTGTATATTCCATGCTATGGTCCCACCGACCGCTATGTTTAAAAAAGAGCTTGGCATGAGAAGAGGTAGGCATGGAAGATATTAAAACCATAGATGGTAAAGTCGTTACCGAGAAAATGCTCGATAAATGGGCGGAGGAGCTCGATTGTGATGAGTGGCCCGAAGGTTGGAAGAATGTGGGGGAGATCATTGTCGGCCGTCCACCTTTGAGTGTTGAGGGATCTGCCGTGCTGTCCGTTAAGGTGCCTGTTCCGATGAAGCGTGCGATTGAACGCAAGGCGAAGGAAGAGGGTCTCTCCACGAGCGATTTTGTGCGCTCTATCATCGCAAACGAATCGGTTCACGGCTGAGTGGACGCAAAGCCTTACTTCCGTTCACGCGCGAAGCTCGAGGTGCCGAAGTAGAGTACCTGAAGTATCAGCTTGGCAAAGTCAGCCGGTTCCTCCACGGTGCCTTCTTTGAGCCACTTTTCCGCCAGGGCCACGCAGCCGTTGATGCCGTAGGTTACGATGTAGTCGCGCATACGGGCGTCGAGGCTGCCGTTGGGCAGCAGGGCCACCAGCTGGGTGAGCTCCATGATGTCGTGCTGAAAGGCGTAGTCGCAGTTTTCGCTGAGCAGTACGCGGGCCAGGTCGGCATTTTCCTTCGCATATTCGAGTATCTTGGTCATGGCCTCGAGGGTGATCGGACCGATGCCCGAGACATCCGCCTCGTCCGCAAGCGAGGTGGGGGCTTGTAGCAGGCGCTCGCGCACGCTGGCCATCACCTCCTGCTCGATCTGTTTGAGCAGGTCGTATTGGTCGCGGTAATGAAGGTAAAAGGTGCTGCGGTTCACATCGGCAAGGTCGCAGATCGACTTGACCGTTATGCCTGAAATGTGCTGATCCTGCATCAGTTTTATCAACGCCTCGCGTAATGCGAGTTTTGTGTAGGCGACCCGTCGGTCGGCTTTGCGTTCGGTTGCCATGGCATCCACCACCTCATAAAAGTTACAAATCATAAACTTTTCGACACTTTGTCGCTCAGTGTCGGATTACGTTCACATTATCGCATTCTGTCGGTTGCAATTCGACATACTGTCTATAAAAATACAGTATGTTGGAAATTAAGTCGAATTCAACACTCTTAATGACTTCGAGGAGGGTGAAGCGCTGAGGGTACCGATCGTTTAACCGCACGCTTGCAGGTAGGGAAACGTGCGCCGGGACGACCGATGATTATGATGTCGGGAAGAGAGCCCGAGGCAAAGCCGGATATTTATGGAGCATGTAGCGAATTTCATAGTCGATAAACGCAAGGCGATCATCATCGTATTCGTGATCCTCTCGCTGATCAGCGCACCGCTGGCCTTGTTTACCAAGGTGAACTACGACATCCTCGATTACCTGCCCGAGTCGGCCCAATCCACCACCGCCCTTGAGCTGATGACCGCCGAGTTCTCCGGCGACCTGCCCAACACCGATGTGATGATCTACAACCTTACGATCGCCGAGGCCTTGGATTACAAGCAGAAACTGTCGCAGATCGAGGGCATATCATCGGTGCTGTGGCTCGACGACGTGGTCGATGTTAAAAAACCGCTGGATTTAGCCGGTACCGGCACCGTCGAAACCTATTACAAAAACGGTACCGCACTCTTCCAGGTGAGTATGGAGGAGGGCATGGAGCAATCCACGCTCAACGCGCTCTACGAACTCATCGGCCCGGACAACGCCGTGGGGGGTAACGCCGCCTCGGTGGCGACCATGCAAAGTGCCACCAGCAACGAGGTGACGGGCGCGTTTTTGATCCTCATCCCCGCGATCATCATCATTCTGGCGCTTTCCACCACTTCATGGCTCNNACCTGCTTCTGGTCTCGATCGGTGTCGCCATCGTTTTGAACATGGGCACCAACATCGTCTACGACGAAATCTCCTTTCTCACCAACTCGGTGAGCCCCATCCTCCAAATGGCGGTCTCACTCGATTACGCGATATTTCTCCTACACAGTTTTGCGGATTATCGAAAACAGTATTCCGACGTTAACGTGGCGATGAAGCATGCCATCAAAACCTCGTTCTCCACGGTGGCGTCGAGCGCCTCCACCACACTTTTCGGGTTTCTCGCCTTGGTGTTCATGGAGTTTCTGGTCGGTGCCGATCTGGGCATCAACCTCGCAAAGGGCATCATCTTCAGCTTCATCACCGCGATTGTCTTTTTGCCGGCGCTCACCCTCGGCATCTGCAAGTTGCTCGACCGCACCAGGCATCGCCCGTTTCTGCCGAGCTTCGAAAACATCCATAAGGTGATCTCCAAGCTCGCCATCCCCATCACCGTGGTGGTCATCGTGGCGCTTGTCCCGTCTTTTCTCGGGCAGAGCAGGACCGACTTTCTCTACGGTGCCGAGAGCTCCAGCGGGGGCACCCGGGTGGCCGTCGATTCCGCCAAGATCAAGAAGGAGTTCGGCGAGAACAACCTGGTTGTGGCCTTGGTTCCCCGCGGGGATCCGGCAAAGGAGAAGGAGCTGAGCGAGGCACTGGCCAAAATCGAGCACGTGACCGGCGTGATGTCATACGCTAAAACCGTCGGCACTNNGATTCTCGCTGAATCGGCACGCAATCAATTCTATTCCGAGAACTACGCGCGGCTGCTCGTCTACGTGGATCTGCCTGCCGAGGGCGACACTACCTTCGAGGTCATGGGACAGATCAGGCAAACGGAGTTGGCCTACTACGGCGAGACATCCTATATGTTGGGACGCAGCCCCAATCTCTACGACATGCGTGATGTGGTGCAGTCCGACAACCTGCGGGTGAACCTCATCGCCATCGCCTCCATCTTCATTGTGCTTCTACTCACCTTCCGCTCGGCGGTGCTGCCGTTCATCTTAACGCTGACCATCGAGGCGGCGATCTGGCTCAACCTCTCCGTACCCTACTTTACGGGCACGAACATCAACTATATCGGTTACCTGGTGCTCAATACCGTGCAGCTGGGTGCCACCGTCGACTACGCCATTCTGCTTACCACCACCTACATGCGTTACCGGCAAAGCATGCCTAAAGGTCGGGCGGTCAACAAGGCGCTCGGAACCGCCTTCAAATCGATTCTGGTTTCGGCGACCACTTTGTCGCTGGCAGGCTTTGTGCTCTTTGCCACATCCTCCAACCCCGTGGTCAGCGACATCGGCCTGATGCTGGGCAGGGGAACCATATTCTCATTCGTATTGGTGGTGGGATTCCTGCCGCTGATGCTCAAGCTATTCGACCCGTTGATCGGTAGATTGACGATGAAGTCACGATTTTTCAAAGGAAGTCGAGCATGAAAAAGATAATCCGGCGCCCGTACGGAGCGCACTATAGGGATGGGGAGTTCGCTGCGGAGAAAGTGCGTGACGCTGCGGCGGTGAGGCGGCGATCCGCCGATACGCGTAGGACCGCACGACTGTTGCCGCGAGCGCTTTTGGTTGCGCTGCTGATGGTGGCGTTGATGTTGCCGGTGGGCAATATCCTCGGCCCCAACCGACCGGTTCTGGCCGAGACCGGTGCTGCATCCGGGCAAAACGGCACGACTTCGACCAGTCAAAGCGCTGCCGACACGTCGGCGAAGGATGAGGTCGTCTACGGCATGCTCGAAAGCGACGGTACGCCCAAGCAGGGCTACGTGGTCAATCACTTCGAGGTGGAAAAGGCTGGAACACTCACGGATTACGGCAACTACGACAGTCTCTCAAACCTCAGCACCACCGAAACGCTTTCGACCGAAGCGGATAAGGTATCGGTTCCCGTGCAGGCGGGTAACTTCTACTATCAGGGCACGCTCAATAAGACGGAGCTGCCGTGGAAGATCGCTATCGAATACACGCTCGATGGCAAAAAGGTCACGCCCGCACAGCTGGCGGGTGCCTCGGGTAAGCTGGTGATACATATCAAAACCACGCAAAACACGGCGGTCGACCCGGTGTTCTTCGAAAACTACCTGCTGCAGGTACAGCTGACCCTAAGCTCCGAAAAGGCCAAGCGGATCGTTGCCGAGGGTGCGACGATCGCCGATGCCGGTAAAGACCGCCAGGTAGCCTTTATGGTGATGCCGGGTAAAGCGGGTGATCTGGAGCTCAATGCCGAGGTCACGGACTTCGAGATGGCGAGCATTCAGATATCGGGTATCCCGTTCTCGACGGCCTTCGATATGCCTGATACGCAGGGCATGGTCGACGACATGACCGAGCTCACCGATGCCATCCGTGTGCTCAACGACGGTGTGGCCGAACTTAAAAACGGTGTGGCGCAGCTGCAAAGCGGCGGCTCGGCCCTTGTTTCGGGCTCAGGCGATATCGGCTCGGCCCTACGGCAGTTCAACGAAAGCGGTGGACAGCTCAAAACCGCTGCGATACAGATCGATGCCGCTCTGGCGGCCATGACCGGGCAGCTGAACAGCAATTCCATCGACACTTCGCAGTTCGAGCAGCTGATTGCCGGGCTCAGGCAGCTCTCGGCGGGTCTGAGTAACCCGCCCGACCCCGCGCGACCGGAGACCCTCGGGAATCCGGGCTTGGCCGAGGGGCTGGCGCAGATACAGCAGGGGATCGATGCT
>DOMT01000049.1:7196-7422 GCA_003509825.1 Coriobacteriia bacterium | reverse complement strand
AAGACATGAATTATGAGCGATAAGTACACTTACAAGGGCAAGGATCTGAGTGCGCTTATACTTGCGAAAATCGAGCACGTTTCGAGCATGATTGCAGAGCGGGGGAACGTATCGTTTGACGAGGCTTACACCCGATTCATACCAACGAAGACATTTAACAGTCTTGTGAACCCCGAAACACTCATGTGGTCTGAGAGCGCCGAATACGTGTTGGGTGAATACTGCG
>DOMT01000049.1:3408-7147 GCA_003509825.1 Coriobacteriia bacterium | reverse complement strand
GCACAAGCTGAATTCTTTAACGTGTATTGCCACGGGGACGCTTAACGTCTTTGGAGAATATCGGATCTGTTGAGTTTAAAAAACTAGGAAGCCATGAGCTTTTCTCTGATTAGCTCATCAAGCTCATCGTATTCTTTTTCAGTCATCTCAACCATACTTACCTCCATGTTAAAGAAGCGGCAAGAATGTCTTGCGACATTTCATCGCATGAAAAACTCGTATTTTTCCGTCACCAATAACGTTGTACATAATTTCCATGAGATTTGCGCTTGAATCAATTCCGATCAACAAATATTTTCCTTGGAACTTTATCTCATCGATCTCAGCATCAATCTGCACAGTGTCGAAAGCCTTGTAAATATCGGCTTCGGGCACCTTCTGCACCCGGGTCGCTCGCTCGGTTTTCAGGCGCCCCCCACACTCTCGCTGAATCTTTTACGCGCCTCGTATTCCGCAATCCCATCCCGACATGAACTCGCCGGGGGTGATAGCGGGTACCGGTGAGTTTTTAAAATCCTTGGTGTTTCGTGTGATGATGGCCTCGACGTCAGCGCTGTCGGCGACGGCTGCTGCCAGAGAGTCTTCGATGTCGGAAAAATCGAGTGCCAGTGCCTTCATGACATGTTCCTCATCGAGCGGCGCCAGGCTGACGTAATCCAAGAGGATGGCCAGTGTCTGACGAGCTGTTTGTTTGTTCCTGTTCTTTTCCACGAGATAGGCTATCGTGCTTATGGCATCCGAGGAGAGAAACAAGTCGACTTCCTTTGCTTCTGCCAGGGAAAAGATCTTCAGAGCCTCAACATCAAAGGGTGCTCTTGCGAGTATGAGATCGAGGACGACATTGATATCGATAAGGAAGCGCCGCGTCTTCATCGATACTTCTGTTCCGTGTGTGATCGGTAGTCGGTTAATGTGGCTTCGCCGACACCGATGCCTGCGAGTGTAGCGAGTTTCTTTGAGATCGGCACCATATCGATAATGGAGTCATCGTCATCGAGCAACAACAAATAGTTTTGGACCAGTTGTGAAAGTGAGGTGCCGTTACGCGCTGCATAGCGTTTGCCCTTTGATATTGCTTTGTCATCGAGTCTGAGTGTGAGTTTTTGCTGCATGCGCTACTCCAATCTATACGTATGGATTATATCACAGTGCACGTATTTAAAGTGGACACAACGGGTTGCTCGCTCGGTTATTCTCAAATGACTTGTAGGCTTCGGTACGTGCTGAATCGACGAGAGATTATCGAAGCCGCGTTGCACCTTGTTCTCGCTGAGTTTTCTCCCACTCCTCCCGAAACAACGAGAACGTAAACAGTGGGCTTTGTCCGTACAACCCCGTTTCGTCATCGGCCAGCGAGGCTGCCGTTGTGGAGCCGTAGAATACATCGAGTGCTTCAGCCTCCTCGATTTCCAGCCATTCGGCAATCATTTCGATCACCTTAGGTGTGATGGTGGCTCTAATGAGTGCGTGTGTCATTTTTACACTCCGTAGGTTTCGTACCCGATGAATTTGAGGTACGAAAGTGCCGAGTCCGTGTTGAAACAAATCTGATTGTTGATCTGTTCGAAGCGCAGGCGCTCGATAGCATCTTCGGGGCGCATTATGCCTTGTGCTACATAGGATACAGTTTCCCCAACAGAATCGTTTGCGATCTTTCCTATGACGATGTCGTAGCCGTGAATGAAGTTGCTGTCGCTCCTGCATTTACAGATAAGATCGAGCCATTCTCTGTTAGGCTCACCGAACCGTTTGACCCGTAACAAGGAAGACACCTTGTTCATATCCAGATCGTATCGGGAGACAATCCCTTCGACTTTTATGCCCGTGCGCAGTGTGATTCTTGCTTTGCGTTTAGCCCAGCGAATCGCTTGTTCTTGAATGTCGGTTGTGTAAAATCCGGCGCCGAAATCCCTACCTTGTTCGCTTCGGAGAANNAGAATTCTCGGGTTTGCAACGATGACGGTTGAGCCGTGGTAGACGATCACGTGCTCTCACCCGCCAGATATTCGTCGTAAAACGGGATGAGGTATTCCCATGACATCCCATGCAGATCCTCGTAGTCGTCTCGCAGCATGTCGAGCAGTCCGCTGGATTTGAACAACCCANNCTCATGGGGAGATTATAACAGCTGTCACCTTCAGATGTGAGTTGTGCGTGGCGCCTCCTGCCTGTTGAAACCATCGTGGGGCTTGGTTGTTTGGGGGAGGGGACTGCGCGCTTTCAACATCCAGCGGTTCTTTCTGGGGGGTGTCGGTTTGTGTATAATCCAAGCGGCCTTGGTGTTGACCGCGTCGTCTCGTGTGGTCGACGAAATCATTTCAATGAAGAGACGGAAGTGGATGTGTTGGAGAGCTACGATTCGATGCGTGCTGCTGCAGGGACGCTTGATGTGAGGCGGCAGAAAATAGTTTACGGTATGAAAGACTTCATGCAGCCGTCGCGCCGGGACGAGCTTCTCCCGCGGAGCGCTAACCCGTTGCTGGTGTGCGGTAGGAGCTTCGATTCGCTCGGGATCGTTTCCGAGGCGATAATGGGGCGCTTTCCTGCAATAGCGAGGTTTTCCGGCTTTTCTCCCAATCCTAAGATCGAAGAGATACTCGAGGGGTGTAGGATCTTTCGTGAGCAGAAATGCGATGCGATCATCGCCGTGGGCGGAGGGTCGGCGATCGATGTCGCCAAGGCGATAAAGGCTTTCCATCGAATGGACGATGGGCGAGCGCTCGACCCCGACAGCTTGGAAATCTCACCCGTGCCCCTGTTGGCGATACCGACGACCGCCGGGACGGGCAGCGAGTCGACGTGTTTCGCCGTGTACTACGATGCCGACGGCAAGGTCAGCTTGGATAACGCCATGCTTCTACCGACTGTGGTGATACTCGAGCCGCACGTGTTGGACAACGTACCCCACTATCACAAATCCTCCTCATATCTCGACGCCCTCTCGCAGGCCATCGAGTCGTATTGGTCGATCCTGGCCACCGATGAGAGCAGGCGGTATGCGGNNTGGCGGCTCAGGCGATGCGGCTATTGAAGGAGAGCCTCACACCTTACCTTCAGGAGAGTCCCCCCGAGGATGTGTTGTCACACATCCAGCTGGGAGCCAATCTGGCGGGTAGGGCGATAAACATCACGAGAACGACCGCGCCACATGCCATGAGCTATGTTTTGACATCGCGATACGGCTTTGCACACGGTCACGCGGTGAGTTTGTGTCTGCCGCGGATCTGGCGGGTTNNTGCCCCTCCCGAAAAGTGTGTCGATCCGCGCGGGGCTGCATATCTCGAAGCAACATTTGAAGATATCGCGAAACATCTGGGGTTCGAATCCGTCGGTGACGCCATAACCTGGTACGAACAAACGACCGACGGGCTGGGGTTATCCCGCTTCATTGAGGACGCCGCCGCCCACATCGACTCCCTGGCAGGTTCGGCTGATGCCCGGCGCCTGAGCAATAATCCCGTGGCGTTGGACCCTGACGATATACGTGACATTTACCGCGCTATCTGCCGCAGGAGTGATAGCGTCCGAGCTATATGAGATGATCGATGAAACGCCCCCATCCGCCTTGACCGGCGGAAGTGCGCTTGAATGCCCCGGTGGTTTCTAAGATGTCGGTAAAAACATCGGCGACCTCCCGCAGGGTTGCGGGGAGTAACATTTCCTCCGATCCGTCTCTGCGGGTCTTACTTTCGGCGAGGAGCGCAGCACCCTTCCTGCCATAGACACCTTCGGCCCAGTC
>DOMT01000049.1:2038-3400 GCA_003509825.1 Coriobacteriia bacterium | reverse complement strand
GAGTCCCCTTGCTGTGCGGCTTCGATGAGCTTTTGCTCGACGAAAGGCAGCTCCTCGGCCAGGCGGGCCGGCAGGATGGCCAACCCCATGATCTCTATGAGCCCGATATTCTCCTTTTTGATGTGATGCAACGATTCATCGGGGTGAAAGATACCCCAGGGGTGCGAGGCATCGGTACGGTTGTTGCGCAGCACCAGATCCATGAGGTAGCCGGATTGCGTTTTTCTCACTATGGGATTGAGGGTGTTGTGAGGGGTGTGCAAAGCGTCGGGGCTCCGCGCGAGGATCTCACAGTCTTCGTCGGAAAACGTCCGCCAGGCCTTCAGGATTTTTGTGGCCGCCCGTATGATATCGGTGCGACTTCGGGAGCTCAGGCGTAATACGGACGCCGGCCAGGCCACGATACCGATCTGTACCCCGGGTGTGTCTTCGAGAGTGATGCTGTGCTCCACCGGGGCCTTCATCAGCGGAAAGACAAACTCACCGCCCTGAAAGTGATCGTGGGAGAGTATGGAGCCGCCGACGATGGGTAGGTCGGCATTGGCGCCGATGAAGAAGTGGGGAAGGAGATCGACGAAGTCAATCAGCCGCTTGAAGCAGCCCTCGTCGATCTGCATGGGACGGTGTTGTTCGCTGAGCGCGATGCAGTGCCTGGGAAAATAACCGTAGGGGGAATACTGAAACCCCCAGCGTTCTTTGCCCAAGGTGATGGCGGCGATGCGCAGACCGGGTTTGGCGGGATGTCCGGGTATCCCCGGAAAATCCTCGTTTTCCCAGCACAGATCGCACTGTGGGATGGATCTGTCGGCATGAGCCGGCGTTGATGCCGCCTGCATGATGTCGCGCGGGTCCTTTTCGGGTTTGGCCAGGTTGATGCTGTATTCCATCGTGCCGTAGGGAGTTTCACCCGTCCAGCGGAAGTTCTTTTCGAGTAGTCCGACCTTTATGTAGTCGTGCACCACGCCCAGTTCATAGAGGTAATCCGTAGCTTTTTTCGGGTCGATTGCGAGGTAATTCCGAAAGGTGCTGCGAACTTCTTCGGGTGTGGGCAGGGCCTGCGTCATCGTGAGAGCCTCGTAAAGTAGACGCCACGGGCACTGATTTTCAGGGCGGTGCAGGCCTTGTATCCGAGCAGGTCGTCCATGGCGGACATGAACGACTCCGCCCGCCCTGTCGGGACGAAGGCGAGTGCGCTGCCACCGAAGCCGCCGCCGTGGATGCGATAGGCGCAGTGTGCTTCCCGGCTTTCGGGCGTCGCATCGAGCAGGTGGGCGCAGAGTGCGAGAATGATCGCCGCCGGCTGCTTGGCCCGTGTTGTATCGGCATGGGTGGAGAGGCTTTGCAGGAATTGGGCGGAGGATT
>DOMT01000049.1:0-1978 GCA_003509825.1 Coriobacteriia bacterium | reverse complement strand
AAACGGTCGCCGAGCTTTGCACGCACCCGACCGAGCTGCGCCAGAAAGGCGGGGTACGGTACGTCGCCGAGCCTGCTTCGGTTGAAGAGTCGGGCGACGGAGAACATGTCTGCGGGTATGGCGGCGAAATCATCGGGAAAAAGTGAGTGATCACAGCGGCTGTCTATCAGGCACAACGCGTAGCCGTTCGNNTGGATCGCCCGAAAAGTCCAGGGAGACGATGCCGCCGAAGGCGCTTGCCAACTGGTCTTGGGCTCCACAGGGCTTACCGAAGTAGTGCTGTTCGGTTCGTGCGCCTTCAAGTGCCAGCTCGGTGAGGTCGGACGGCAGACCGATGGAGTCGGCGGAGATATCGCCACCTCCGACAGGCTCGCAAACCGCGCGCAACACCGTGCCGATCAGCATCTCGAAGGCCGCCGATGAAGAAACCCCTGCGCCTACCGGAATATCCGAGCGCGTGACCATATCAAAACCGCGCAGCGGTTTTCCTAACGTCGCGTAGGCGGCGGCCATGCCACGTATCAGCGCCGTTGAACTGCCTTGTTCGCCGGGGCGTGCCTCAAGCTCGGAAAGCCGGATCATCGCCTCGCCGAAGCCCTCCATGAACGCCCGTATCACATCGCTGTCATTAGGTACCGCGAGTGCCCATACGCGATGGTCGATGGCGGCCGACAGGGTGTGACCGCCCTGATGATCGGTGTGGTTTCCCGCCAATTCCACCCGCCCGGGGGCCGAAGCGAGGTAGTGGGGAGAGCGCTTCGGCACCGGACCGAAGTGTTTCGCATAAAGTCTGCGAAGGGAGCTTTCGATATCGCTCATGTGTCCGGCCTTTCCCGTTCATCGCGTTCTGTGAGCTTGTTAATGCGGCGGTCGTAGGTCACAATCCCGTTCGTCTCCTCTTCCACGTCCGAAAGTTGAGTATACACGAAGCCGGCGAGACCCTTTTTCTCCAGGGCATCCGCCCGGGCCAACACCTCGCTCACGGCGGCTCTGAACCCGTCGAGATCCGCAAATGAGCCGTATCCGTAGGAGGTGGCAAGCGAGCTGTGCTCGGCGATGTGATAGGAGAGTCCGCCGAACTCCGAGATGACGAAGGCCCGTTTCGGATCGGCTTTATCCTCGTATACCTCAAGAGGGCGAAAGTAGTTATGCACGCTTAAGAAATCGCCGCAACGCCGGTCGTACCATCCGCTGACGGCATCGATGGGGCGGGAAGGGTCTAAGGTCCGCACCATTTTTGTGGCTTTGCGTGCCTCGAACTGCCCCCAGGCCTCGTTGAAGAGCACCCAGGTAATGATCGAGGGGTGATTTTTGAGATAGGCGACGGTTTTAGCGCAGGTTACGCCCCACTCATCGCGGTAGGCTTCGCTTCCTGCCGAAAGTTTGCTGTAGTGCCCGAGGCTTTCGTCGGAAAACCGCCCCCACGAACTGCGGAAAAAGGTCGGCTTGTAGCTGGAGTGCCAGCTGCTCAAGGGCGAGCCTCCACTCACCATGTCCTGCCACACCAGCATGCCCATTCGGTCACAGTGATAATACCAGCGGTCGCGTTCGATCTTGATGTGCTTGCGCAGCATGTTGAACCCGAGGTCTTTCATGGCTTGGATGTCGAAGATCAACGCTTCATCCGAGGGCGCGGTCATAAGGCCGTCGGGCCAGTAGCCCTGATCGAGCACGCCGCGCAGAAAGTAGGGTCTGCCGTTGATGTGAAGGCGCTCGATGCCGTTTTCATCTTTTGCCATCGTAATGTTTCTGAAGGCGCAGTAGCTGTGCACCGTGTCGCTTCCGTAGATGAGCTCCGTACGATAAAGGAACGGATCCTCGGGGCTCCAGAGCTGCGGCTCGTCGAGGCTGAGTCTGAGCTTGAACGTGCGCTCCGACTGCCGGGATAACGGGTCGGTCGGGATGTCGGGGACGGTATCCCCCACGAGATCGTCGCCGTTAAAGACGTGCCCGATCGGCGTGATCGGCCCGTGCTGCC
>DOMT01000157.1:5274-14143 GCA_003509825.1 Coriobacteriia bacterium | reverse complement strand
GCTCTTTTCGTCATTACCTGTAGATAATACTCCCCGAGCCCCCTCACGGACGGCAGATAACGAAACGGTCTCAAACCGCTCCCTGCGCCGTGTGGCAGGTGGATTCGGAGCCGATTAACGGAGCGTCTTGTTGTTGAGCCGCTCCCGGCAACGCCTGACGTTTTCTCCGAGTGAGTCGAGCGTGCTCTCCACATGCGAAAAGACGTTGTCGGCATAATCCTCGGCACCGGCCCGGGTTTCGCGCTCCATCTCACGGGCGTCGGCTAGGATGTTTTCCGCCTGTTGCTGGGCGATTCGTACGATTTCCTGCTCACTGGCGATGATCAATGCCTGATTACGTGCATCCTCGAGAATCCTGTTACACTCGGCCTCGGTATCTTCAAGAAGTCCTTGACGCTCTCTGACGATCTGTCTTGCTTGCGAAAACTCCACGGGAAACGATTGTCTGATCTCGTCGATGATCTCAAGCGCGACTCCGACCTCGATCTGTTTTTTCTCCCTGTTACCCAACACCGGTTTGCTATCCTCGATTAAATCGGATAGCTCGTCTAACAGCGTCAATACTCCGGATTCATCCATCTCGTGTCCTTTCAGACCTTGCTCTGCTACATTTAAACTGCTGCTCCCCCCATAATATCTTATCGGCGAGCTATATAGGTCGAAAGTTTACCGGTTATCGGAGTTCGGCGCTACAGGGAAAACCGGTAGTAATGAGACGCACCCACAAAGCTGTGGTATATTGTTATTCGATATAACAGTTAAGGAAGGTGATCCGTCGCCCTTTTACCGCATCAAGCGACACTGCACTCCGACTACGAGGTGTTTTGCAAGAGAGGCGCACTTCCTTAAGAAAAAGAGGAGTTATCATGACGGAGACGATCAATCGCATCACGGACATGGCCAACGCGAGCGACTTCGAGTTGAAGCACACACCGAACATCGAAATCACCGGAAGCGATGACAATGCTACGATCAGGGTTTCGATGGGGTTGCAGGGCATTGCCCACCCGCAAACCGAGGAGCACTACATCGAGTGGATACGCGTGCTTTGCGACGGCACCGAGATAGGACGGATGGATTTTGCCCCAAGCGAGGCTCCTGTTGCCGAGTTCAAGCTCGACTGTTCCGGCAAAGTGGTGGTCGCACAGGCGCTCTGCAATCTGCACGGCATCTGGGAGGCCCAAGCTTAAGCTTTCTGCTCGGCGAAGAAAGCCTCCAGCGCCTCGGGATCCACGTCTTCGGCGGTAACATCGAGGTTGTAGGCTTCGGCGATCGCGCCGGCCTGGGCACGCCTCAGATCGGCTAGTTCGCCTTGCCCCGCCTCATCCAGCAGGTTTGCCTCCATATACAGTGAGCGCAGTACATATTCACCTATCTGCTCGTCGAAATCCCCCAGCTGAAGCAGTGATACCACGGACTCGGGATCGGTGGAGAGTAAAAGGCGCGGGTCGATGTTGACCGCGTCACCGATGACCTGCTCCAAATCCGCGGCACGCTCCGTCGGAGACGCCTGCCGGTTGCGCAGCGCCCGCTGCAAAGCCTGCACGAACTGCATGATGATTCGCATCAGATAATCGTTTTGAAACATCGCTCTCCTTAGCGGTCGAGTCGGTGGCTGTCGCTACGAAAAAAACGTTCCCTTATGATGTTGCATATGGTACACCACGATGGGCAAATGCGCGTTCGGTGGCTACGCGCCCTTTCGGTGTGCGCTGGATCAAACCCTGCTGCAGCAGATAAGGCTCATAGACGTCCTCCAATGATTCGGGGTCTTCACCGAGTGCGTTGGCGAGCGTATTGAGGCCGACGGGCTTACCGCTGAACGTGGAGACCAGAAGTTCCAGTATCTTGTTGTCCATGTTGTCCAAGCCGAGCTCATCCACCTCGAAAAACGTCAGTGCCTCACGGGCCACGTCGACGGTTATGCAGTTGTTCGCCCGAACCGTCGCAAAGTCGCGCACCCGCTTGAGCAGGCGGTTAGCAAGACGGGGTGTACCGCGGCTCCTACGCGCGATCTCCAGCGCACCCTGCCGATCGATCTCCACATCCAGTATCGTGGCGGAGCGCACGATGATGTCATGGAGTTCGTGTTCGTTGTAGTATTCGAGTCTGAAGGCGATGCCGAAGCGGTCGCGCAGCGGCCCTGTCAAGAGGCCCGTTCTGGTCGTGGCTCCCACCAGGGTAAAGCGGGGGATGTCGAGCCTGAGCGACTGGGCGGCCGGCCCCTTGCCGATGACGATGTCTAAGACGAAGTCTTCCATCGCGGGGTAGAGCACCTCTTCGATGGCACGATTGAGCCGGTGTATCTCATCGATGAACAAAACGTCGCCCGCCTCGAGATTGGTAAGTATCGCCGCCAGATCTCCCGCGCGCTCGATTGCCGGCCCGCTTGTGGCCTTGNNCCCACCGTGGAAAGCGTGGTTTTGCCAAGACCGGGAGGCCCTGAGAACAACAGGTGGTCGAGAGCGTCGCCGCGCTGCCGCGCCGCCTGTATCAATACGGCGAGGTTTTCCTTCACGCGGGTCTGACCGATGTAGTCCTCCAGCATTTTGGGACGAAGCGAGCGGTCGAGTCCGAGATCATCCACGGTGAGCTCGGGGGTCAGCGAACGTTTGGCCGCTTCACCGGTCTCACCCGTTGCCGCCGTAGGATCGAAGTCATCGGCTTCCCACACCGCCATCAGGAGGCCCCCAATCTCTTAAGACCATGACGGATGAGCCCCGCCATATCCGTATCGGCACCCTTGAAGTCCTCCAGCGCCAAGGTAACCTCGGCCGAGGTAAATCCCATGCCGAGCAGCGCTTCCGTTGCCTGAGCCGCAGCGGCGGGCTGCTTGATGGCCGCTGTTTCGGTGCCGCCGATTTTTTCGAGCACCCCCCTGAGCTCCAGTATGATTCTCTGGGCGGTTTTCTTGCCGATGCCCGGTACCGTCGCCAGCCGTGTCACATCTTCATCCACGATGATACCGCTCAGCGCATCGGCGTTAAAAGCCGACAAAGCCGAGATGGCCACCTTGGGTCCGATACCCGAGACGGTGATCAGTTTTTCGAAAAGTTGTTGCTCGTGGCTGTGCAAAAAGCCATACAGCGTAAGGCTGTCCTCGCGGATTATCATCGAGGTGAGCAAGCTGACCTCGCTGTCACCTTCGTGCAAAGCAGCCAGGCTTTGGGTGGAGAGCAACACGCGAAAACCGACGCCGCTCACCTCCAGCACCACGCCGTGGGTGTCTCGCCCGATCACCCGGCCCCTGAGACTTGCGATCATATTGATTGCCGGTCCTTTCCTCTTGTTCACAGCGCCCGAAGCAGCGCTTCCAACTATCTACTATACAGCACTGCCCGCATCTTGGCGTGACACAGCGCAACCGCCAACGCGTCCGAAGCGTGATCGGGGGACGGCTCGTGATCGAGACCGAGCATCGCCTTGACCATGTATAGCACCTGCTGTTTCTCGGCTCTACCCTGCCCTACCATAACCTGTTTTATCTGCGTGGGGCTGTATTCCGAAACCGACAATGAGCTCTTTGCCGCCGCGATCATCACGGCACCGCTGGCCTGCCCCGTGGAAAGCGCACTTTTGGCATTTGCGCCGAAGAAGATGGATTCTATACCCACTTCGATAGGCTTATAGCGCTCGATGATCTTCAGCATCTCGTCATAGATATGCTCTAAGCGGGTCAGCACATGTTCGGTCGGCATCGTATTCACGCACCCGTAGGCCAGTGCCCGCTTTTTGGCACCCCGCTGCTCGATCACACCCCAACCGGTATTTGCCAACCCGGGGTCGATCCCGAGAATTATCACCGCCTCCGACACCGAAACCTCACCTTTCATCGACACTTTGTTCAACACCCTACAGTATAGCGAACATCTGTTCGTTTGAAAACCGCTTCCCTAAAGGTAGATTAAAGCACGACCGGTTATCATAGGGTCGCCGAGGAAGCGTCGTCCGGCAAGCCCGATGGCCGCCGATGCATCGAATCGTAGCTTGCTTTGCCGCAGCCCTACCCGACAAACTTGTTAAGTCCCCCGTCGACGGGCTATCATTATCCGGACGGAATGTGAGCACCGTGCTTTTCGCACACCCCTGCGGGCAACCGGTTCATTGGAGATAAAACCGTGAGAATATTATTGGTAGAAGACGAGCGACATCTTGCCGAAGCCCTGGAGCAGGTGTTGAGCCGCAATAACTATTCCGTCGACCTGGCGTTTGACGGCGAAGAAGGGCTCTACCAGGCGCTTACCGGAATCCACGACATCATCGTCTTGGACATCATGCTGCCCAAGCGTGACGGGCTGAGTATTTTGGAAGAGCTGCGCGGCAAGCGCATCAGCACGCCCGTACTTTTACTCACCGCCCGAGGCGAGACCGAAGATAAGGTCATAGGCCTCGATTCGGGTGCCGACGACTATCTCGCCAAGCCCTTTCAGACCACGGAGCTGCTGGCGCGTCTCCGGGCGCTCGGGCGCCGCAAGGGCGAGGTGCAGGTAAAGAACCTCTCAACCTACGCCGACCTCGAACTCAACCCCCACACGCTGGAACTCAAGGTAAATGAGAAGTCCTACCATCTCACACTCAAAGAGAGTCAGTTGCTGGAGATACTGATGCTCAACCACGACCTCACCGTCTCCCCCGGCTCCATCATCGAAAAGATATGGGGGTTCGAAGGCGATGCCGAGGAGAGTCACGTGCAAGTCTACATCTCCTTCCTGCGCAAAAAGCTCTCGCAGATGGAGTCCAAGGCCCGTATCCAAACACATAGGGGGGTCGGCTACATGCTGACGGTCTCCAAAGAGAGCTGATCGATGCTTCAAAAACTACGCAACAGACTGCTCCTGGTGAACATGATCGCGCTTTCGATCATGATGATCGTGGCCTTCGTAATCATCTACGTGGTCACCTACACCTCCACCATGAGCGAGATCGAACAAAAGGTGCAGCGTGCGCCGATCATCCCTGCGGAGAGCGAGGGGGGCACGGACGCCACTGCCACGACCGACACAACGACGACCCAGGGCCAGAGCATTCTGCCCGTAGGCTACGAGCCGTCGTTCAGCCTGATCATCAAGGCCGATGGAGAGATCGACCGCGTCATCACGGTGCTTAAGCTTCCCTACGATTCCTATTTCGCTGCCGCCGAAAGCGTTGAGAGCGCCGGCATGAGAAGCGGACGGATCAACTTCGAGAATCGTCTCTGGTATTACAGCTATACGGCGGGCAATCCGCTGAACTTCAACTCCATCACCTCGTCGGGCTCCATCGGCACCACCTTGGGCTACACGACCGGCGACACCCGCCAGGTCAATTTCGTGGATATCACCGAGGATATGAACTCCCTCACGCGGCTGTCCGTCACCTTCGTCGTTGCCGGGTTGCTGATGCTGGTAGCGCTGTTCAGCCTCAGCTTCTACTTCGCAACAAAAGCTATCAGGCCGATCGAAGAGGCTTGGGGTAAGCAAAAGCAATTCGTCGCCGACGCCTCCCACGAGCTCAAGACGCCGATCGCCATCATCGGGGCAAATATCGACGCCCTCGAATCCGACCCCGAAGCCACGGTGGGCAGTCAGAGGAAATGGACGGATTACGCCCGTCACGAGCTCGGTCGCATGGGCAAGCTGATCAACGATCTGCTCTATCTGGCACAGTCCGAAGACGGCAGGAGTGATGCCTTCGACTTCGACTTAGGCAAGCTGGCAGCCGACGTCTGCACCTCCATGGAGGCCGTTTTGTTCGAGAAAAACATCCGATTCACACAAAACGTCGAGGAAGGTGTGATCATCAACGCCGATTTGAGCAAGATCAATCAGGCCTTGGTGATACTGATGGATAATGCCGTGAAGTACACCGAACCCGGTGGATTCATAGAGGTGAACGTGACCAAGGATAAGGGTGCGGCCCGGGTCTCCGTGCAAAACAGCGGTGCCGGCATCGATCCGGATGATCTGCCGCATATTTTCGATCGCTTCTACCGCCCCGATCGCTCCCGTTCCACCGAAAGCGGCGGCTACGGCCTGGGCCTCTCCATATTCCGCNNNNGGCATAACGGAATTCGGCTTCACGCTTAAGATCTGAGCCGGTGGGATGCACGCATAGTTTCGTTTTCCCGGAGTGTGTTAGGGATTTACAATTCTTTAAAAAAGTTTTTTGGATTAAAGGTTGCTTTAAGGAACGCTCTTTATACTAGGTTCTGTACTTGAGACCAACTTCCTAAAAACCTTCCTTCCTTTCCCGGACTCAAGCAAACCCGATCTGGCCCCTGCCGCAAGGCAGGGGCGGTTTTTTTGTGGGCACCTTTGCTTACAACCCTAAACCCATCAAAACTGTCTTATGAGCCCAAAGTTCGTCCAAAACATGCAATAGTCGCCACGAATGTGTATGAAACGCCCTATCATGGCGACATTTGCATGATTCGGGCCATTTTACCGCTTCGTGGCGGCGTGAATCGCCGTGAGGACAAAAATGCCTCGCGCTTCCTTAAGAATGACAGTTTTTTCCTCGCCGTTTCATACGAAATCAACTCCATCTTCCGCTACTTCCCGCCTACGACAAGTAAACCGGCTTCTGAGAGACTGTAGACGTTGACCTGGACGGGAAATAGCGGGATATACGGTGATTTGAGCATAGTTGTCCGGGGGGGGGTGGTTACATCACATAGCCGAGAATGGCTATGAAATGCAATACACTGCCTGCGAGCACCAGGATGTGAAAGATGGAGTGCATGTAGCAGATCTTTTTTCCCACTCCGTAGAGTATGGCTCCGAGGGTATAGGCAACTCCGCCTGAAATCAGAAGTACCAGTGCGGGTGTGGGCATCGCTTCGAGCAGCACCGGCAAAGCGAGTACGATACACCAACCCGAGGCGATATAGCAGATCATGGAAAACACCCGGAACCTGCGTAAATCCACCGCACTGAGCACGATCCCCACAATCGTCGCCGCCCAGACCACACCGAAAAGCGACCAGCCCCAACCGGGCGATACTTCCCTGATCGCAACCAGGGTGAACGGTGTGTAAGTTCCCGCTATAAGCAGGTAGACGGCGCAGTGGTCGATGACCTGAAAGACCTTGCGGGTAAGGCCCTCGGGCATGCCGTGGTAGATGCTTGACATGATGTAGAGGATGATCATCGTGGTTCCGTAGATGGCGCCGCTCACCACGCCCCAGATGTTTGCGTGAAGCGCGGCGAAGGTCACGCAGAGCACCAAGGCCGAAATGGCAAACACCCCTCCGATGATATGCGAGATCATGTTGATCAGGTCTTCCGCCCGCGTATACTTGGGCAAATCCCGATCTTTCAGCTTAGTTCTTGACATAATCGATCCATCCTTCCCAGCAAAGGTGTCGACTTCATTGCGATCATTCTTTCTCTATCTGAAAACGCACGGTGATCGCATCTCCTTTGACGGAAACGCGCGGAACATCGGTAAGCGAGAGATAGTAACGCTGAGCCAAGAGTTCGAAGGCTTTTTCCATTTCCCGCGAGAACGCCTCAACATCGTCTTTTGCCAGGCGAAGCCCCCGATTATCTTTGATCAGATCGAGCTTCGCCTGGCGGCTGCGCTCCCCTTTTGCCATCTCATAGAGAGGCGAAACGGCAGCGATCTGACCGGAGAGTATACGATGGGCGGTGCGCTCCGATATGTCGAGGCCGATCGCGGCACAGTTGGCCATCAGATCCGCCGCATCGGTACTTACCGCCAACCTGCGACTGACCGGCAGCTCGTTGACATCGTTACAAAACAGCAGGTCGTCGTTGGTCATCTGCCTCGAGCCCCGCTCCATGAGCGTTTTAGCGATAGCCGAAGGTGTACCGATGAATACGTTCGGGCTCTTACGGTGTTTAAGCGCGAACTCCAGCGAGGTCCTCAGGATGTTATGGGGGCCCTTGGTGGCCTTGAGATTGCCGTCCTCATCCTTGACGATCTCGGGGAAAGTGGATTGATCGGTCTTTTCGGAGAGCAGGTCGGTATCGATATCGACGAAAATCGATGCGCCCAATCCAACCCCCGACGCAACTACAGCGGCCGAGGTGACGTTACTTTTGATGGAAAACAACGCCATTCCGCGTCCGTGCACACCCCAGTCGTCCTCGAGCATGGTTTCGAGTTTGGAGGTTACACGCGGCTCGAATATCAGAGACTGTAGCTCGGGAGGTATGCCGTCACCGTCATCGATAATGGTGATCAGACGGCGGCTTCCCTCTTTGGTGGTTGCGATGTAGATGTCTTTGGCGCCGGCATCGCGGGCGTTTCTCAGCATCTCGATGACGATGTCTTCGACCTGACGGATATCGTGCTTGGCCTGCCTGCGCTCCGCCTCTTCACTGCGAAGCCGAACAAAGCCGTTGCCGAAATTCTCCTCAACCCTAAGGTGGGTTCCTCCGGAAACCTGCTCGATGAAATCTATGAGCCTTCCATCGGTCATCTACCGCTACCTGTCTTTCGGGGCGCATATGACAGCGCCCCTACAAGTGCCGATTTATTTTGCATAATCCACGGATCGGCTCTCGCGAATAACCAAAACCTTGATCTGTCCGGGATACTCCATCTCATCTTCGATCTGCTTGGCGATGTCATGCGCCATAACCACTGCCTCGGAATCGGAGATGACCTCGGGTTCCACCATTACGCGCACCTCACGACCGGCCTGCATGGCGTAGGTCTTTTCCACTCCCTTGTGGGAGTTGGCGATGGATTCCAGCTTTTCGAGACGCTTGATGTAGCTCTCTATCGTCTCACGGCGTGCGCCGGGACGGGCGGCTGAAATCGTATCCGCGGCCTGCCCGAGAAACGCCACGATCGTCGAAGGCTCGACATCGTTATGATGCGCCTCGATGGCGTGCACGATCTCCGGGCTTTCGTTGAAGCG
>DOMT01000157.1:4984-5201 GCA_003509825.1 Coriobacteriia bacterium | reverse complement strand
TCGGAAGCCATGACTCCGGCGAGATGAGCCACTTCGAGCGAGTGGTTAAGCACGTTTTGGCCGTAGGAGGTCCTGAACTTGAGGCGCCCCAGAGTCTTGATGAGCTCGGGGTGGAGATCGTGGATTCCGGCATCGAATGCGGCTTGGTCTCCGGCCTCCTGCACCTGCTGCATAACGAGATCGGTGGCTTTATTGAAGGTATCCTCGATACGGGCGG
>DOMT01000157.1:4133-4920 GCA_003509825.1 Coriobacteriia bacterium | reverse complement strand
ATCAGGCTGATGCCGGTGATCTGCTCGAAGGTACGGATGTTACGTCCCTCGCGACCGATGATGCGACCCTTGAGATCATCGGAGGGAATGCTCACCGAAGACACGGTATGCTCTGCGGCATGATCGGCGGCGACTCTCTGTATGGCTAAACTGAGAATCTCGCGTGATTTTTTATCGGCTTCATTGCGTGTTTGCTGTTCGGCGTCACGAATGATCGTCGCCGCTTCACGCGTGACGTCATCGCGCACCTGGTTCAAAAGCTCCTTGCGGGCATCGTCCGAACTCATGTGGGCGATACGCTCCAAATCGGCCTGAACGCTCTTAAGAGCGCTGTCCAGATCTTTTTGCTTGCGCTCGATCTGGCCGTTCATAGAAGACAACTGGTGCTCACGCGCATCCAAAGCCTCCACTCGTTTGTCGATGGTCTCCTCTTTTTGTAAAAGACGATTCTCCATCGATTTTATTTCCTTGCGACGCTCTCCGGCGTCGCGATCGGCCTCCGACCTAATCTGTAAGGCGGCATCTTTTGCCTCGATAATCGCCTCTTTCTTAAGTGTTTCGGCTTGTTTATCTGCGTCTTTCAACATGCGCTCTGCATTGGCCACGGCGTTCTTTGCATTGTTGCTGAGTATAAAACGAGCAACAAGAAATCCTATCCCTGCCCCAATTATCAGAGCGACGACGGCCAGAATTGCTTCTACCATCTGGCTCTCCTTCCGGTAATCATTTTTATAGTATTGGATGAACGCCCAAATAATTATTAAGCCGGACGCAACATCCGACATAG
>DOMT01000157.1:0-4104 GCA_003509825.1 Coriobacteriia bacterium | reverse complement strand
GAGGGATCAAAATGCCATGTACAATGGTATGTCACAGCACGTAAATCGTCAACAGCGATGATACTTTGACCGTTTACGAGACATCCGCTGCTCATTGGGGTCGATTAATGGTTTCTTGGTAGTCGGATGACGACAGGACACGGGAGATTATCTCGGTGGAAAAACCCTTAGATAACAACTTCCTGTATAGGGCGGCATACTTATCTTTTGCCGCAGATCTGAATCCTTTGAGACAGGCAAGAGCCCGATCATATTCCTCATCATCATCGAAATAAACATCGGGGTAGCCCTCGCAGAGCTTAAGTTCTATGCCGAAGCGTTTGAGTTCGTTTTCTATACGCGAGCGCCCCCAGCCGCTGCGTTTTTTTCCGGAAACGTACAAGCGGGCGAATCTCAGATCATCGACCCAGCCCACTTCCAGCGCCCTGCCCACCTGTAGCTCGATGATCGCATCATCAAAACCGGCCCTACTCAGCCTCTCCCGAAGCTCAGACTCCGATCTGTCGCGTACCCTGAGCAGGATTTCGATGCGCTTCCAAGCCTCCCTACCCTGGGCTTGCTCGGTGAGCGCACCGAAATCCTGTTTACCTGTTCGAATCATAATCGTTATGTGCGGATGCTTGTATCACGGACTGAAGCGGCAATCCGGAACGCCCTATGCTCCGGACGCGACCGCCGCAGCGGCACCTTTGGATTTGGACGCCGGTTTTTCCTGCTCGGGTTCACCGGCCAAACCGAGCGCGACGCGGATCTTGGCCTCTATTTCATCCCGTAGAGCGGGTGTGGTTCTCAGCACCTCCTTGGCGGCCTCCCTGCCCTGTCCCAGGCGCTCGTCACCGTAGGTAAACCAGGCGCCGGACTTCTTGATGAGGCCTTCTTCCACACCCAGGTCGAGTATGCAGCCCTCCTTGGAGATGCCCTCGCCGTACATCAGATCGAACTCCGCTTGCCTGAAAGGTGGCGCGACCTTGTTTTTTACGACCTTGGTACGTACCCGGTTACCGATGATATCGGTACCCTTCTTGATGGTGTCGGTCTTGCGGATGTCGATACGGATGGAGGAGAAGAACTTGAGCGCCCTACCGCCTGTGGTGGTTTCGGGCTTGCCGAACATCACACCGATTTTTTCGCGCAATTGGTTGATGAAGATGCAGGTCGTATTGGATCTGGACAGGGATCCTGCGAGCTTGCGCAGAGCCTGACTCATGAGGCGGGCCTGCAAACCCACCGTCGTATCGCCGATCTCTCCTTCGATTTCGGCTCGGGGAACCAAAGCGGCCACCGAGTCGATGACGATGGCGTCGATCGCTCCCGAGTGCACCAACATATCGCATATTTCCAGAGCTTGCTCACCGGTGTCGGGCTGGGATATCAATACCTCGTCGATATCCACTCCGAGGCGCGCGGCATAACCCGGGTCGAGCGCATGCTCGGCATCGATGAAGGCGACGATGCCCCCGAGCGCCTGTGCTTCGGCCAATATCTGAAGTGCAAGGGTGGTCTTACCACTGGATTCGGGGCCGTATATCTCAACGATCCTTCCACGGGGAACACCGCCGATACCGAGTGCGGCATCCAAGGCCAAAGCACCGGTGGGGATGATCCCTATCTCCATCGTCGGGCCGCCTTCGCCGTAGCGCATGATCGAACCCTTACCGAACTTCTTTTCTATCTGTTCGGTGGTCAGCTCAAGGGCCTTGCTCTTATCCTGCTCCATTTATTTCTCCGTTTCGTTTCCTGTATACCCCTTTATGCAAACAGCATATACGAACATCTGTTCGGTGTCAATCATCAAGCCTTGCATTCGGGTATCTCCGGGCTTATTCTTCGGATTTCATCATAGTCGCCGTTTCCGGTTTGCTTACCGAACAGCCGCGGAGTGAGATTCGAACCGATGTCGAATCCCTACCGAACGAAAACCGAATTCAGGAGGTGGCGCGCCGGATTCGTGTCAGCAACATTTCAAGAGCAGCCTCGGTAGCCGCCCGACGGATTTCATCGCGATCTCCCGAGAAGTGATATAAAGCCGCAGCGTTCTCACCGAGCCCGCTGATGCCGACCCATACCGTCCCGACCGGCTTTTCGCTGCTACCGCCGCCCGGCCCTGCCACTCCCGTGGTACTCACCGCAACATCGACACCCAAAACGTGACGGACGCCGGCAGCCATCGAGCGGGCAACGACCTCGCTCACCGCTCCGTGGCGCTCGAGCTGCTCCGCATCCACACCGAGCACCNNACGCAACCGTCGAACACCTCCGACACCCCCGGCACCGAGGTCAGAGCAGCCGAGATCATGCCACCGGTGCAGGATTCGGCAGTTGCGATCCGAACCGCCTGCTCGTGCGCCGCCACGGTGACTTCCCTCGCTAAAAACGCAAGCTTTCCCTCATCCATAATCGTCCTCACTTTTTGCCGCCGCGCACCGGGATTCCCAACACGTGGCTCGATTTGCTGAAGTAATCGAACATCGAGCGCAAGGTCAGCTCCAAAGCGACGATCATCACGACCCACGCCAGCACTTCGACCGCCAGCTCGAGTATCGCACCACGACTGACGACGGCATAACTGTCCTTGACGATGAAAAGTATCATGGCGATGATCTGCACCACGGTTTTACCCTTGCCGATATGACTTGCGGCGATAACCTGGTTTTCGGCCGAGGCGACCATGCGCAGGCCCGAAACCAAAAAGTCCCTACCGATGATGATCAGCGCAATCCAAGCCGGCAACTCACCGAGCTCGATGAGTGCAAGCAAAGCCGCGGTGACCAAAATCTTGTCGGCCAGCGGATCGAGAAACTTGCCGAGGTTGGTGATCTCATTGCGCGAGCGCGCCAGATACCCGTCCAAACCGTCGGTCAAAGCCAGCAGCGTAAACACCGCGGCGGCGATCCACGGCTTGGAAATCTGGGCGATGGTGGGATCCGACAGCCAGCTCGGCCAAGGTGCCAGCAGCAGAAAAACGAAGACGGGGATCAACAATATGCGGATGGCGGTGACGATATTCGCCGCCGTGAGCACTTCGCTTTGCAGTTTACTCCCCACCATGGAAAACTCCTTCATTTAACTTACAAAACCTCGGCATCGAGTTCGTAACAGTATGCCTCAACCACCCCGGCGTTAACGACCGAACCGATAGCACCGCCGCTCAGATGTACCATTCCGTCGACCTCCGGCGCCTGCCGGCGCGTTCGTCCGAGCATCGGAAACGATCCGTCACCGTCATCTTCCGTGTCGCGCTCGATAACCAATACCTCCTGCACGGAATCGAGGAGAAGCGCCGTCCGCTCGAAGCCGATGCGGTCGGCGAGATCGCGCAGTCGCTGGGCACGAGCCTTACGGGTACGCAGCGGCACCTGATCATCGCGGCTACCCGCCGGCGTGCCGNNGCCGCCCGGGCGATGAAATCCTCAAGCGCCTTGGCCTGGGCTTTGGTCTCCCCCGGAAACCCGCAGATGACCGAGGTGCGCAAAGTCACGTCGGGCAGCGCGGCACGTATGCGCTCCAAAAGTGCCAGGTACTCGTCGGCACCACCCTTACGATTCATGGCTTTGAGAATCCCGGCATCGGCGTGTTGCAGCGGAATGTCGAGGTAATTGCAGATATTGTCGTGTTTTGCCATCACCAAGAGCAACTCATCGGTGATGCCCTGCGGTTGCAGGTACATGACGCGAAGCCAGGTGTCGGGGTATGCGGCAGCCAGAGTGTCGAGAAGCGAGGCGAGATGCATAACGGATCCGTCGGCGCGCTTCAAATCCCTACCCCAAAGGCCCGTGTCCTGCGCGATGAGGATGACCTCACGCACTCCTAAAGCCACCAGACGGGCGACCTCGGCATCGATCGCCTCCGCAGGTACGCTGTGGTAATGCCCCTTGATAAGCGGAATGGTGCAAAACGCACAGTTGCGATCGCAGCCGTCGGCGATCTTTACGTAAGCCCACGGTGCGCTATAGGTGCGCAGGGCCCCCGAAGTCTTCGCCGCTTCATCTGCTGCCGCAAGAGCGCGCGCACGCACAGACTCATCCAGACCGAGAATCCCACAGAGAACCTCGACGATGGTATCCTCACCGTCACAACCTATGAAGGCCGCAACCTCGGGCAAAC
>DOMT01000166.1 GCA_003509825.1 Coriobacteriia bacterium | reverse complement strand
GATGATCGGCCTGGTGGTAAACGGCCTTTACAACATCATCAACTCGATATTTCTCGGGCAGGCCCAAGGCGAGGTGGGGCTGGCGGTAACCACGGTCGCCATGCCTATCATGTTGTTTTCAATGGCCATCGCCGTGCTTATCGGTATGGGCGCCAACGCCTTGATCGCACTGCGCCTAGGAGAAGGCAAGCACGACGTCGCCGAGAAGATTTTGGGTAACGTCTTCACACTCACCATCATCGCCGCCGTGGTTTTTACCATCGGAGTCATACTGCTCGAAGACGTCGTGCTTTTGATCTCGGGCGCCAAAGAAGCCATCTGGGAGGAGTCCCGGATATTCGTGCGCATCATCGCCATCGGTTTTATCTTTATCTTCTTCGGTATGGGGTTCAACAACTTCATCCGTACCGCGGGCGCCCCCATCCGGGCGTTGTGGACCATGGCTGCCGGAACGCTGGCCAGCATCTTCTTAAACTTTCTCTTCGTCATGGTGTTCGATTGGGGGGTGCCCGGAGCGGCCGGCGCCACCGTCTTGGGGCAGGCGGTTACGGCCGTTGCCGTGTTTTGGTACTTCGTCGCTTCCAAAAAAGCACCGTTTTTGATTCGCGTGCGTTATCTGAAGCTCAACTTTACCATCGTAAAGATGATCTTCTTGCTGGGATCCGCGGCATTCGTCTTGCAGGTTGCCATGGCGGGCGTGAACCTCATCATGAATAACCAGCTCGCCACGCTCGGGGCTGCAAGCGCCTATACCGCGGAGGGTGCGCTGGCTGCGATCGGTGTGGTGCAGCGTGTGGCGATGTTTGCGTTCTTTCCCATTATGGGCGTGGCAACGGCCGCGCAGCCGATCATCGGCTACAACTACGGCGCCAAGGATTACCATCGCGTGCTGATAACCCTGCGCGTTGCCCTGATATGGGTGATGTCCATCGGCGTATTCTTCTGGCTGCTCATTCATCTGATCCCCGGTCCGATCGTCAGCCTGTTCGGCATCGCCGAAAACCTCAGGGCTTTTACCGAACATGCGCTGGTGGTGCAGATGTTTATGATGCCGATCATGGGAATCCAGGTAATCGCGGCAAACTACTTCCAGTCCACCGGCCAACCCATGAAATCGATGTTCATCTCCATCACCCGCCAGATACTGTTTTTGATTCCGTTGCTCTACGCGATGCCGCTGATCATCGTAAACTTCGGTCCGTCATATATCCCCCTCGACGGCGTGTATTACGCGATGCCCGTCGCCGACATCTTGAGTGTCTTGGTCTCCGGCGCCTTTATGCTCTACGAGCTAGGTAAGCTGCGGCGCAAGCGGGCCGCACAAGAAAACCGGGTAGAGACCGGTGAGCCATCGGCAAGGTGACGCTGAAGAGACGGCGAGCGCAGTTGACGCTTTGTGCTGTTGCGAAGCGACAAAATGACCCAAATCATGCGAAAGTCGCCATTTCGGCCCCCAAAATGCCTGATTCCGGCGACTTTCGCATGTTTCAGGCAAACTTTGAGGGCTATCCACACCTTGCGACCAGGCGCCGGCACACCGAAGAATCACACGCCGCCACACGACTGCATCTTTACCAACAAGCGGTGGAGGTGGAGGTGGATTGATTATGCAGACTTTGCAATCTATCATTATTGATGTATTGCAGATTCGGTCGAGTAGATAGCCGTTAGGGAGGTCAAGTGTTATTTAATCAATCGAATAACAACAACTCGTCCGATGTGGTTATCTTACTCCACGGAGGTGGACTTTCCTCTTGGGCTACTAGACCCGTGGCTGCAAGGCTGGAAAAGAACTACCGCACGTTTACACCGATAATTGATGGACATGGCGAGGATTATGAAAAGACATTTTCAAGTATTGAAGATTGCGCCGCAGAACTGATTGACTATATCGACAAAGAGCACCAAGGAAAAGTGTTTGCCCTGTGCGGTCTTTCGCTCGGTGCTCAAATTGCAGTAGAAGTTCTTGCGCAGAGAAGTGCGATTGCAGATTATGCAATCATCGAGAGCGCTTTGGTCACTCCGATAAAAATGATGTCGGCTCTCGCGACCCTTACGTATGGCTTAGGATATGGCCTGATAAAGAAAAGATGGTTTTCACAAATGCAGGCAAAAGAACTCTTGATACCTGACGATATGTTTAAGGACTATTATCGAGATACTGCAAAAATGTCAAAACAGTCTCTGATAAATATCTCCAAAAGCAATGCCGGCTACTCTTTACCGCAAACCCTGTCAAAAACGGAGGCAAAGGTCTTGGTGGTTGTTGGCGGCAAAGAGCGAACCTTTATGAAAGCATCCGCTACGAAACTACACTCGGCGATAAAAAGCAGCAGACTTTATGTCGCACAAGATCTGAAACATGGGGAGTTGAGCATCTGCAAACCGGATCAATACCTTGATGTATTTGAAGGTTTCATAACACCCTGACGATATCGCTTCAGCTATCAGGGTAATGTGCGACGTAAGAAACGTGAGTCTACTGCTGTCGTCGCTTCCTGCGATCGACTTTGATCAGAATGCTACACACTCCGCAAACTAGCGATTGGAATTACTCGAAAACACCGAGCTCAATCCTCGAAAATACCTAACGATATTCCTCGAAAAGCCGTAATACGTTATACTGTTGCATGAAGTAAGTCTCTGAACAGGAGATACTATGATAGAGTACAGCCCGCTCAAGCCAAAAGGATATCGTCCTCGCCTTGTTGATTCCCTCGTACGAAAACGCCTCACTGAGTTTGGCGCTGTGGAAATACGAGGAACCCGCTGGTCCGGTAAGTCTTGGACGGCGTCCGCCTTTGCCGAAAGCGTTACGCGCGTAGACACTAACGCTGCACTTTACCGGGAAGATCCCGACTTGGCTCTCATCGGTGCCCGTCCACATGCTATCGACGAATGGCAAGACGCCCCGGCAATCTGGAATCACGTTCGTCATGAAATCGACGACTCGGCTAATCAGCCGGGACAATTCATCCTCACGGGGTCGTCTGCTCCCGCCGACAAAGAGGATCGGCATAGTGGGGCGGGAAGAATATCGCGCATACGTATGCGAACCATGACTTTGTCCGAAAGTGGTCATTCTCATCCTTCGGTTTCCCTCGCCGGTCTTTTTTCAGGGGAATTCGAGCCCGGCTCCTCTCATCTGGGTTTGGCCGACTACGCACGTATTATCTGTCAGGGTGGTTGGCCGGCACTTCTCGGTGCAACAGCAGAGCGTGCTGCAACTACTATCGATGAGTATCTGGATCTCCTTTTCAGTGTGAGCATGCGCAAGCTGGGCAAAGACCCTGTCCTGGCGCGCCGAATCGCCATGAGTCTAGCGAGAAACATCGGAACGAGCGCCACTTTGAAAACCCTCGGGGCCGACTGTGCGGCAGGTGAGAAGAAGGGACCTTCCGAAGATACCGTTGCTTCTTATTTATCGGATTTCGCACTTAACTATTTTCTCGATGAACTACCGGGTTGGGACGCCCCCGTGAAGGCCCGATCGCGCGTGCGTACAAAACCCAAGCGCTATCTGGATGATCCTTCCATGGCGGCCGCTCTTCTTTCCGTAAGCCCCGATCGCTTGCTTGAAAACGGGCAGCTGCTCGGCATGCTCTTTGAGGCGTTATGTGTTCATGACCTCAGCGTGTATGTAAGTCTTCTTCCCGATGCAGGGTTTCAGCCCGTCAGATACTACTCCGATGCCGACGGCCTGGAGGTTGATATCATCATCGAGCTTCGAGATGGTCGCTGGGCGGCTTTGGAGGTGAAGCTGGGGGAGACAAAAGTCGAGGAAGGAGCAAAGAATCTTGAGCGTCTCGCGACCAAGGTGGGGGCAAATCCTGCGGCTCGCAACAGAGAACCTGAATTCCTGGCGGTTGTTGTGGCGAAGGGTACGTTCGCACGCCGCCGCAAAGAAGACGGAGTCTACGTGCTTCCGCTCGACACCCTTACCGCCTGACACTCAACTCGACATGCGGATGCAAACCGGTAATCGGTGTGTCGCACAGAGATCGGGCCCGAACTTTTTTTGTCCGGGCCCGATCATCGGATGGATGGATATTACGATGGGTGGTTATCGATAGGGACGGTAGTCGTCTCTTGTAGTGGGTTTTTGCTCTTTCTTCTGTCTTGCGGTAACCATGAAGGCGAGGATGATCAGCTCGGCGGCCAGGAAGGCACCGTTGAATATCGTCCACATGTCGGCTATGACCATTGTGCTCGTCAANNGCGGCTATGACCATCGTGCTTGTCAGGTCTTCCGTGAGGAAGAACAAGATGGCGGAGGCGATTGCCAGCATAGCCGCGATGATGAGCATCAGGGTGTATTCGGCTCCGCGCCTATTCCTGCCCCTGAGTATGGGCAGAGCGATTGCGAGAACAACACCTACGATGGCCAACAGCAAGTTGAGCAGTGCCCAGCCCGAGTCCGATGTGGGAGTGGTTGTGCCCAGTCCCCTCTCGACCGTGTCCTCCGCGCTATCGGCGGCGGCACTGTCGGCGGAGANNGCGCCTCTATCGGGTACGGTGCTGCTGTCGGCTGCGTCGCTTGCGGTTGCGTCGTCACCGGAGTCGTAAACGGTGCCTGCGTCGAGTGACGCCACCAGGCCGCCGGTACCTGCGCCGACGGTGGACGTCGTGCCGGAT
>DOMT01000218.1 GCA_003509825.1 Coriobacteriia bacterium | reverse complement strand
CGAGGCCGTGCCGCTCATCGCCGGTTTTGCCACGGCGGTGCAGATGATGATGGGTGGGCCCGGCGTCTCGGGTGTGGAGCAGACCTCCACACGCCTCAGAGCCGTTTGGCAGCATCTGAAAGACGGGCTGAAGGCGCGTTTTCCCGAGGTCGTCTTTAACTCGCGAGCCGACGGTAGCCCGGCGATACTGCACTTCTCCCTCCCCGGCCTGGACAATTCTNNATACGGAGGCCGTGGAGTTTTTGGGCGAGCGGGGGATATACATCGGGCTTTCCACCGCCTGCGATACCTCGCATATCCGCCCCAACGAGGTGGTTACCAAAAAACATCCCCTGGTGGCCCGTTTAGCCGGCCTCAGCGCCCGTGAGGAGCGCGGATCGTTCAGGGCGAGCTTCGGCGTGGACACCACGGTCGGCGATATCAACACGCTTTTGGATGCCCTGTCGGAGTATAAGGGGAGCTTACTTTAAGAAAGTTCTGCATTTTTCTTCATCCTCATCCCGAAGATGTATAAAATGTAAAAAGTTGATGTAAAGTTTGGGAGAGGAACCCCGTTTGCAGGACAGGAAAACGAAGCACACAACAGGGGCGGAGTGGAGGCACGGTGGGTGTTTTGGATGAGATAAAACTCACGCATCTCACAGAAAAAGGCGGTTGAGCGGCAAAGTGGGGTCCGGGCGATCTCGCGGATATCTTGGTGGACATCGTTCCCCAGGTAGATAGAAAGTTGTTGCAGGGTTTTCAGACCAATGACGACGCCGCCGTCTACATGCTCAGAGAAGACTTGGCCGTGGTGCTCACCGTGGATTACTTTACGCCGATGGTCGATGATCCCTACCAGTTCGGGCGTATCGCCGCCGCCAATGCCTTGAGTGACATCTACGCGATGGGTGCCAAGCCGGTTTTGGCGCTCAATCTGTTGTCGCTCGACAGCGGCCTGGATAAGGAAGCCGACCATAAACTCTCCGCCGCCATTCTCAAAGGTGGCCTGGATGCCGTAACCGAGGCGGGTGCGATAATCGCCGGTGGACATACCATCGACGATGCTGAGCCCAAGTACGGATTGACGGTTTTGGGTACCATCAACCCGAGTAGGGTTTTGCGCAACGACGGCGCCCGGGCGGGGGATTTGCTCTATCTGACAAAACCGCTGGGTACGGGCATCATGACCTCCGCGTTTCGGGTGGGGCAGGAGAGTGAACAGTCGATGCGGGAAGTCATCGATTCCATGATGGAGCTCAATGCCTCGGCGGCCGACGCCCTGCGTGCCGTTACGGTGCATGCGGTCACCGACGTTACCGGTTTCGGTTTGGCGGGCCATCTACATGAGATGCTCAAGGGCAGCGGATGCAGCGCCGAGTTGGACTGGGAGGCGATCCCGCTCTTTTCGGGTGTTTTGGATCACGTCCGCGCCTATTGTCGTCCGGCCCGTAGCTTCGAGATACAGGAGCAGGCCGAAAAGTATGTGGAGCGCGGCTCGCTGAGTGGCGATGTATACGACGACCGCATGGGTGTGCTCTGCGACCCGCAGACTTCGGGCGGTCTGTTGATAGCGCTTTCGCCCGAGGAGGCCGTGTATTACGAAAAAGCGTATCTGGAGCAGGAAGGCCGTTTGGCTATCCCCATCGGCAAAGTGACGAACGGTCAGGCAGGCACTATCCGCTTCAAGGACGCACGTTTGGTGTAGCGGGGGAGTTGTCGGAGCAGGGCCTGTAACGGGGGGACCCGGGAGTGTCGGGTGCACCCTGCAGGTGCGGGTCGATCAATAACTATGCGGCGTGTAACTCGAATCAGCGCTCCCGCCCGGAGCTTTCAGGGCGGCTTTCAGCTCGTCTACGGTCAGCCGGGGAAAGCGCAGACTTATTCCACAGCCCGCACTTATCTTCGTAGGGGTGGGGATGACCTGCGGGTGCAGATGTCTGAGACGCTTTTCGGCTTCGATGGCGGCGTGGGTGGATTCAAAGCTCATCAGGCTTCCCATGTGGGCGGTGGACGGTTTTTCGCCTGCCGCTGCTTCGTTGTTACAGGGTGTTTACTTTGTCATGGGTGGCCATGCGCTCCAAAATCTCGTACATATTGCTGATCTCGCCGACCTCTATCTGGTCTTTGAGGTCGTACCAGTCGGCGCAGGCTCCACAGATGAGAATCTCGACTCCCAGGGCGTCTAAAGCCTTGAAGTGCTCGATGACCTGGGTATCGAAGCTCGCCGTCAGCTTAACGCCCGCGTTCATCAGGTAAAGCGCGCTCGGCGGATTGTCCAGCTCCGCGAAGGTAAAGAGCGCCATCTTCATGAGGTTGGCGCCGAGTTCCCTGTCACCGTCGCCCAGGTGGTCTCGCGGGATGAAGACGCAGTAATCCGATGTGATGTCATCCGTGTCTTCGCTTGGGCTGTCGAGATCGAGGGGGATGAACGACGGATCCGGGTCTTTGTCGTTATCGGTATCCCCATGCTCGTTTCGGGCGGGGGGAGTCGGACTGAAAACCATGTCATCGGCATCGTCGGGTTTAGGGGCGAGGATTGAGTCCAGGTCGAGGGAGACGCTCTCGTCGTTGCGCTTCGGAGTACTTTCGGTTTCGGGTTTTTGCCCGGCGCTGCCAGCGATAAGGCTACTGATCACGGAGTCGAAGTCCTCGTCATTCATCGACAGATCACCCTCGTCATCCTTGCCTTGATCCACGTCGTTTCGCACGGTCTCTGCGAAAGCCACCCG
>DOMT01000131.1:5513-13382 GCA_003509825.1 Coriobacteriia bacterium | reverse complement strand
CCTTATATTCATAATGTCCTATGACACTATGACATTTATTAGCGCAATGGTATCATATCCGGTGCGATTTTGCTGAAATTTTCGCAATAATACCGAGAATATTTCCGGTATACGAACCAGCAGGTAAGGCTGGGAGCATTTTCCGGCCCGCAGGGTTTTCTATATATAGGGAAACGCGCCGCAAAAGAGCACTCGCCGCAAGCCTTTTCGGCTACTCGGCAGTGAGTATCAGGGGGCCGTCTTCGGTTATGGCGACGGTTTTTTCGAAGTGCNNGAGGGTGAGCCGTCGGCGGTAAATACCGTCCAGCCATCCTCGAAGGGGCCGACGGTTTTATGGGTGCCTACGTTGATCATCGGCTCGATGGCTAAAACCATACCGGCCTTGAGTTTGGGGCCTTGCCCCTTTTTGCCGAAGTTCGGCACGTTGGGATCCTCGTGCATGTCGCGGCCGATTCCATGGCCGACGTATTCGCGCACGACCCCGAAGCCCTCACGCTCCGCCAGGCTCTGCACCGCATGTCCGATGTCGCCGAGTCGGNNCGCGCGGCATCGATGGCATCCCACATGCACTGCTCGGTTACCTTAAGCAAGTGTGCAACCTGCGGGCGCACCTCACCGACCGCGAAGGTCCAGGCGTTGTCGCCCACCCAGCCGCCGACGATGGCGCCGGTGTCGATGGAGATGATATCACCCTCGCGCAGGATCACACCTGCGGAAGGTACACCGTGCACGATCTGGTCGTTGATGGAGGAGCAGATCGTGCCCTTGAAACCACCGTAACCGAGAAAGGCGGGGATGCCGCCTTCCATGCGGATCAGATTCTCGGCGAAGCGATCCAGCTCCAAGGTGGAAACACCTGGACGCACAAGGTCGCCGGTCTTGCGCAGCGCCTTCGCGCTCACACGACCGGCTTCCTTCATCGCCTCTATATCGGCAGGTGTCTTGAGTACAATCACGATTTACTTACAGATCTTTCTTTTGATGTCGAGGAATACCTCGTCCACGGGACGGTCGCCGTCCACTTCTATGAGCAGGTTACAACCGCGGTAGTACTCGATCAGCGGTGCAGTGGACTGCTCGTAAACTTCGAGTCGATTGCGCACGGTAGTCTCGTTGTCATCGTCGCGCTGGTACATCTCGCCGGTACATTGCGGACAGGAGGTGTCGGCTTTGGAGCCGATATAGCCGCAATCCTTACACAGACGACGTGAAGTCAGGCGACCCACGATGACCTCGAAATCGACGTTTACGGCAACGGCGGCATCGATGTCACGTCCAAGTGCTGCAAGCTCGGAGGACAGCGCCACGGCCTGGGTGGAGGTACGGGGAAACCCGTCGAGGATGAAGCCCTTCTCGGTGTCTTTTTCCTGCAGGCGCTCCTTAACGAGTCCGATGACCACGGAGTCCGGCACCAGCTCGCCCTTATCCATAAAGGACTTGGCTTCGAGACCGAGGGGGGTTCCGGCTTTGACGGATGCCCGGAGAATGTCACCGGTGGAGATGTGTGCGATATCAAACTCCTCAACCAGCTTGGCGGCCTGCGTGCCTTTTCCGGCTCCCGGAGCTCCCAGTAAGACGATGTTCATACGTGCCTCCTAATAATCTGTTTTTTCGTGCAGAGTGAGGTGTCCGTGTTTGATTCCTTTGTGAGCAGATTCGCCCGATCCGTTGAGCGGGAGCGAGGACTGTTTGAGCTGCGCAGCAGCGAGTTCCGCAGCTGCTCAACGGATCGGGTGAATCGTTTGCGAGCGTAGGAATCAAACACGGACTCCGAACGGCCCTACTTGAAGAATCCCTCGTAGTGATGCATCTTCAGCTGACTCTCCAACTTGCTCATGGTATCGAGTGCCACACCGACCATGATGAGGATCGATGTACCGCCGAAGGCCGTGATCAGCGAGTCTCCGATAAAGAAGAACAGGATGCTCGGAATAACGGCGATGGCGGCGATATAGATACCGCCCGGCAAGGTAATGCGGTTGAGCACGTTTTTGATGTACTGGACGGTGTTTTGCCCGGGACGCACGCCGGGGATGAACCCACCCTGCTTGCGCAGGTTGTCGGCAGTCTGGTCGGGGTTGAACACCATGGAGGTGTAGAAGAAGCAGAAGAACACGATCAATACCGCATTGAGAATCCAGTTGAGCCAACCGGACGACAGTGCGTTGGCGGCGGTAGTCAGCCAATCGACGTTGAAGAATGCCGCAAGCTGCGCCGGGAAGTAAAGCAGCGCACTGGCAAAGATGATCGGGATAACACCGGCACCGTTGACCTTGAGCGGAATGTAGGTGGAGGTTCCACCCATAACGCGCCGCCCCTGGATGCGCTTGGCATAGTTGACGGGAATACGGCGTTGGGCACGCTCGATGAGCACGATACCCGGGATGACCGCCAGCACCGTGAGGATGATCACGACCGTGAGCACGGGCGTCTGGGTGGCCGACGATGTGAAGATCGCCGAGGGAACACCGTCGATGATGCTCGAGAAGATGATGATCGACATACCGTTACCGATACCACGCTGGGTGATCAGTTCGCCCATCCACATGATAAAGGCCACACCGGCCACCAACGCAAAGACGATGACCACACTGGTAATGCCCTCGAGCCCGGCCGGCAACACGATGCCGAACTGCGAGCTTTGGAAGAGCAGCAGATAACCGATGGCGTTGATCAAGCCGAGAAACAGCGTGACGTAACGCGTGATCTGGGTGATCTTCTTTTGTCCGCTCTGCCCCTCACGAGCCCATCTTTGCAGCGAGGGGATGACTCCTTGCATCAGCTGCATGATGATGGATGCGGTGATGTAGGGCATGATGCCGAGTGCAAACACCGAAAAATTAGCGAGCGCGTTTCCGGAAAACAGGTTGAGAAACACCATCGCGGTGTTCTCACCCGTTGCCTGAAACGCGTCCGTTAAAGCCCCTAAGGGTATGCCGGGAACCGGCACGAAGGAACCAAGGCGATACAGCGCGATGATTGCCAACGTGAAAAATATCTTCTTGCGAAGCTCCGGAACCTTAAACGCATTCAAAATTGCGCTTAGCAAGGCGCCTCCACCTTTCCACCTGCGGCCTCGATCTTCGCTACCGCACTCCCCGATACTTTATCTACCTTTACGGTAAGCTTTTTGGTCAGTTCCCCATCTCCCAAAACCTTTACCAAGGCATCGGCTTTTTTGATGACACCCTTGGCCACCAAAGCCTCGCCGTCGACGACGTCACCGTCGGCGAATACCACATCGAGGCGACCGACGTTTACCGGCACATACTCGACACGATTGATGTTTCTAAAGCCCGGCAACTTGGGCAAACGACGCGCGAGCGGAGTTTGTCCACCCTCGAAGCCGTTGGTCTTGGCGCCACCGGCGCGGGACTTCTGTCCGTTGTAACCACGACCGGCGGTCTTGCCGAGGCCCGAGCCGTGTCCGCGACCCTTACGCTTACGATCCCTGGTGGAACCGGGGGCCGGAGCCAGATCATGTAACTGCATTTATATCTCCTCGACTTTCACCAAATGTTTGATCTTGAAAATCATACCACGAACGGCCGGATTGTCGACCTGCTCCACGGTGCGGTTTATCTTGCCCAGTCCCAGAGCCTTTATGGTCTTGATCTGGTCTGCGGGGCAGCCGATGGTCGACTTGACCTGGGTGACCTTAAGGGTCTTTTTGCTTTCAACCTTAGGCATGACTTATTTCTCCTTCCAGCCGTAGATCTTGGCTACGGTGGTGTCGCGACGTTTGGCAACCTCGCCGGGGCTGGAGAGCTCTTTGAGACCCTCGGCCGCCGCCTTGACGATGTTCATCGCGTTGTTGGTGCCGAGCGACTTCGAAAGTACGTTCTTCACACCGGCCAGCTCGAGCAGCGCACGGGCCGGACCGCCAGCGATAACACCGGTACCCGGGGTGGCGGGCTTGAGCAGCACCTTACCTGCACCGAATACACCGATTACCTCATGGGGAAGGGTGCCTTCCTCGGTGAGGGGAACCGTGAACATGTTCTTCTTGGCATCTTCGACGCCCTTTTTAATGGCGATGGGCACTTCGGCACTTTTACCCATACCCACGCCGACTCTGCCTTCACCGTCTCCGACGACCACCAATGCGGTGAGCGCGAAGCGACGGCCGCCCTTGACGACCTTGGAAACGCGGTTGATATAGACAACCTTTTCCTGCAGCTCGGCTACGGGTGCTTTTACTTTTGCCATCTATAAACCAACCTTCCTAGAACTTCAGCCCGGATTTACGGGCACCATCTGCCAGAGCCTTGACTCTGCCGTGGAAAATGCGTCCACCGCGATCGAAGACCACGGTTTCGATCTTTGCATCGAGCGCACGCTTGCCCACCAACTCGCCGACGAGTTCGGCACCATCGACGGCGGCACCGTTCTTATCCTGCTTCTTGAACTCGGCATCGAGCGAGGAAGCCGACACCAGGGTCTTTTGGGCGACATCGTCGATGATCTGAGCATAGATGTTGGCGTTGGAACGGGTAACCCTGAGACGGGGTACCTCGGCCGTGCCGCTGATCTTGCCACGTACACGCCGTTGCCTACGCTTGAGATTCGCTGTCTTTGTCTGTTGCTTGTCCATTTAAAGTAACTCCGATTTCCCCGGCTGCTCACTGCGTTTGGCGCTTGTGGGTCAGCTCGGCTCAAATTATCTCTTATTAGGCACCGGCTGCCTTGCCGAGCTTGCGTCTTACGTACTCGCCCTCGTAGCGGATACCCTTGCCCTTGTACGGCTCGGGTTTGCGCCACTTGCGGATGTCCGCCGCAACCTGACCGACCTTTTGCTTGTCGATGCCGGAAACGGTGATCTGGGTGGGAGCCGGTACCTCGAAGGTGATGCCGGGATCGGCCTTGACCAAAACGGGGTGCGAATAACCGAGCTGCATCTCGAGGTCAGAGCCTTTGAGAGCGGCACGGTAACCGACGCCTTGGATCTCGAGCTTCTTGGAGAAGCCCTCGCTCACGCCGACGACCATGTTGTTGATCAGCGTGCGATACAGGCCCTGGTAGGAACGGGCCTCGCGGGTGTCGTCCTTGCGCTGAACGATCAGCTGGGCCTCGACCTGCGACACCGACACGTAATCCGTGGTGGTCTGCTCGAGCTCGCCTTTGGGGCCTTTGACCTTGACGGTCAGCCCTTCGATTGTAACTTCAACACCAGCGGGGATGTTGATGGGTTGTTTACCAATACGAGACATTTTCTTAAGCCCCTTCCTCTACCAGACGTAGGCGATGACTTCGCCGCCAACGCCCGCTTGACGGGCATCACGGTCGGTCATTACGCCTTTGGAAGTGGATATTACCGCAGTACCGAGTCCGCCGAGAACGCGCGGCAGCTCATCTTTGCCGGCGTAGACACGCAGTCCGGGCTTGGAGATACGCTTCAGGCCGCGGATGGTCTTTTCTTTCTTGGGACCGTATTTCAAAGTGACGATCAGCTCACCTACCGGCTGAGCCTCCACCACCTCATAGTCGACTATAAAGCCCTCCTCTTTGAGGATACGGGCAATTTCCACGAGCTTCTTGCTCGTGGGGATCATTACCTTCTCTTTGCCGGCAGAATTAGCGTTACGCACACGCGTGAGCATATCTGCTATGGGGTCTGTCATTGACATGTTTGAACCTCCTATGATTCCTGTAGATGAGCCCTCTCCGTTGGTTCACTGCCACCCATGATGACAACGCCTTGCAGATCGGGGCTTCCCGGATCGTTACCGGTAAATTACCAGCTTGCCTTACGAACTCCGGGGAGTTCGCCTCTGCTCGCGAGTTCCCTCAAGCAGACCCTGCACAGTCCGAACTGACGGTAGTATGCCCTCGGACGACCACAGCGGGTGCAGCGGTTGTGCTGCCTGGTTGAGAATTTGGCATCTCGCTTGCCTTTGGCGATCATCGATTTCTTAGCCATAAATCTACTCTTTCTATTAGTTCCGCTTGAACGGAAAGCCCAATGCCGTAAACAGCGCGAGAGCTTCCGCATCGCTATCTGTCGATGTGACGAAGGTGATGTCCATACCGCGGGTACGGTCGATCTTGTCGTAATCGATCTCGGTGAATATCAGCTGCTCGGTAACGCCGAGTGAGTAGTTGCCACGGCCGTCGAACGAGGTCGTGGGGATGCCACGGAAGTCGCGCACACGGGGGATCGCCGTCGACAGCAGTCTGTCGAGGAACTCCCACATACGCTCGCCACGCAGAGTAACCTTGGCACCGATGGCCATGCCGGTACGCAGCTTGAAGCTGGCGATGGATTTCTTGGCACGGCAGATCTTGGGCTGTTGGCCGGTGATGGCACGCAGGTCGGCAACGGCGGCGTCGAGCTGCTTGCTGTCGCCTACCGCCGAGCCCACACCCATGTTCACGACGATCTTCTCGAGCGTCGGAATCCGGTGGACGTTTTTGATCTCCAGCTCTTTTTCGAGCTTGGGCATGATCTCTGCCTTGTATTTTTCCTTAAGCCTTGCGGTCATATTAATCTATGTCCTTCCCGCACTTCTTGCAAACTCTGACCTTGTCTTTGCCCTTACCCTTGACGTTTACGCGCGTGGGTTTGTTGCACTTGGGGCAAACAAGCATCACGGTGGAGACGTGGATCGGCTTCTCGATGCTCATGATGCCGCCGGAGGGGTTGTCGCGGGTGGGGCGCTGAGCCTTTTTGACCACACCGACCTTTTCCACAACGACCTTGCGGCTCTCGGGGATGGCACGCATGACCGAGCTGGTCTTTCCTTTGTCCTTACCGCTGATCACCGTTACGGTGTCACCTTTGCGGATTCTCATCTTATTCATTGATACCGTTCCTCCTAAAGCGTCTCGGGCGCAAGCGAAACGATCTTCATGTAACGCTTATCGCGGAGCTCGCGAGCGACGGGGCCGAAGATACGGGTTCCTCTCGGGGCACCGTTGTTATCGATGACGACCGCCGCGTTTTGGTCGAACTTGATGTAACTGCCGTCCTTGCGACGGACTTCTTTTTTCACGCGCACGATGACGCAACGCACGACCTCGCCCTTTTTGACGTTACCGTTGGGCGTGGCCTCTTTGACCGCGCAGATGATAACGTCGCCGAGCCCGGCATAACGACGCTTGGAGCCACCTAAAACCTTGATGCACTGCACACGGCGGGCACCGGAGTTGTCGGCAACGTTGAGCATGCTTTCTGTCTGAATCATAGCCTATATCCCCTTCCTACTTCGCCTTTTCGACGATGTCGAGGAGATACCATCTCTTAAGCTTGGACAGAGGGCGTGTCTCCATGATGGTCACGGTATCGCCCAAACCGGCCGCGTTGGCCTCGTCATGGGCGTGGAATTTCTTGGTACGGGTCATCATTTTGCCGTAGATGGGGTGCGGCTTGCGCTCCTTGACCTCTACGACGCAGGTTTTGTCGTTAGCGGCAGACACCACTACACCCTGACGCACCTTCCGTTTGTTACGTTCTTCAGTCATTTACTCGTTTCACCTTCTCAGTTCGAAGCGTCGGTGACGACGCTCTCCTGACGGGCACGGATTTCGGTTAAGAGACGTGCGATGTCTTTCTTTACAATCTTGATGCGGGCGGTGTTATCCAGCTGGCTGGTGGCCATCTGGAAACGCAGGTTGAAAAGCTCGGCGCGCCCTTCTTTAAGCTTTACCTGTAAATCGTCGTTACTGAGTCCGCGAATTTCTGTAGCTTTCATCTATTCCTCCCCCTCTACAACACGGGAGACAACCTTACATTTGATCGGAAGCTTCTGGATAGCAAGGCGCAGCGCCTCTTTGGCCACTTCGTCTTCGACATCGGCGATCTCGAACATGATGCGTCCGGGCTTAACCACAGCTACCCATTCCTCGGGGTTACCTTTACCGGAACCCATG
>DOMT01000131.1:0-5502 GCA_003509825.1 Coriobacteriia bacterium | reverse complement strand
ACGACCACCACGTTTCATGTGGCGGGTCATTGCGATACGGGCGGCCTCAATCTGGCGGTTGGTGATCCAGTGCGCCTCGAGGGCCTGGATTCCGTAGGTTCCGAAGTTCAGCACGGTGCCGCCCTTGGACTTGCCTTTCATGGAGCCGCGCTGCACCTTACGGTGTTTAACGCGTTTGGGGATAAGCATGTTTACTTCCTCCCTTCGCCACGATCACGCCTGGGGCGCTGCGGGCGGGACGAACCTTCAAGTGCAGGATTGGGTGTGGCTTGACCGGGAAGTCTCTCTCCGTGGTAAACCCATACCTTGACGCCGATGGAGCCCATGGTGGTGGCTGCCGTGGCAAAACCGTAATCGATCTTGGCGCGCAGGGTGTGCAGGGGCACACGACCTTCGCGATACCACTCGCGGCGGCTCATCTCGGCACCACCGAGACGACCGGAGCACTGGATACGGATGCCCTTGGCGCCGCTCTTGATGGCGTTTTGAACGGCCTTGCGCATCGCGCGACGGAAAGCCACACGGCCCTCGAGCTGCTCGGCCACCGACTGGGCGACGAGCACCGCGTCGAGCTCGGGGCGCTTGATCTCGATGACCTCCATTCCCACGTGACCGTTGGCGATCTTTTCAAGATCCTTGCGCAGATCATCGCTCTCGGAGCCCTTTTTACCGATGACGATACCGGGGCGGGCGGTGGTGATGATGACCTTGATCTTGTCACCGGCACGCTCGATCTCGATCTTGGAGACCGCGGCGCGCTCCAGGCGTTTGTCGAGGAACTTGCGTAGTGCCAAGTCGTTCTCGAGCATCTCGGCATATTCCTTACCGGCAAACCAGCGGCTGCGCCACTCCTCGGTGATACCGAGGCGAATACCGGTGGGGTAGACTTTCTGACCCATGTTTATGCCCCCTCTCTCGTCGCTACTATGACGGTGATGTGACTGGTGCGCTTGCGGATCCTGGATGCGGAACCCTTGGCGCGGGGACGAAAACGCTTCATGGTGGGACCTTCGTCCGCATAGGTGGTCTTGACGAAGAGACTCTCCGCCTTCACACCGTCGCGCTCGGCGTTGGCCACAGCGCTGTTAAGGCACTTCTCGATGACCTCGGAGATGTTACGCTCACTGAAGCGCAGGATCTCACGGGCGCGGACGACGTCCTTGCCACGGATCATGTCGATGACCAAACGTGCTTTGCGGGGTGATACCCTGACGTAGCGTGCTTGTGCTCTAGCTTCCATTACTTCTTGCCTTTCTTGTCACCCGCATGTCCACGGAAGGTTCGGGTAACGGCGAACTCACCTAACTTGTGGCCGACCATGGATTCGGTAACGTACACCGGCACATGTTTGCGACCATCATGAACGGCGATCGTATGACCCACCATTTCAGGAAAAATCGTCGAAGCGCGTGACCATGTCTTGACGACACTCTTCTCACCGGCTTCGTTCATAGCGTTGATACGGCCTAACAGCCTCGGCTCAACGAAGGGACCTTTTTTCAGACTTCTGCTCACTTACTTGCCCTCCTATTATTTCTTGCGCCGACGGATGATCAGGCGGCTCGAGGCCTTCTTCTTATTGCGAGTGCGATGTCCCTTGGTGGGCACACCCCACGGAGTCACAGGATGGCGACCGGCGCTCTTGTTCTTACCCTCACCACCGCCGTGCGGATGGTCGACCGGGTTCATGACCGTACCACGGACCGTCGGGCGAACACCCATCCAACGCTTGCGGCCGGCCTTGCCGATCTTGATGTTGGAGTGCTCGGAGTTGCCTACTTCACCGATGGTGGCGCGGCAGGTGATGAGCACGCGGCGCATCTCGCTGGAGGGCATACGCAGGATGGCGTAGCCACCCTCCTTACCCATCAGCTGGATGGAGGTACCGGCGCTACGGGCCAGTGCGGCACCTTTGCCGGGCTGAAGCTCCACGGCGTGGATCATGGTACCCACGGGGATGTCTTTGAGCGCGAGCGCATTACCGGGCTTGATGTCGGAACCGGGACCGCTGGTTACGGTGTCGCCGACTTTGAGGCCCTTGGGATGCAGGATGTAGCTCTTGGCACCATCCGCATAGTGCAAAAGCGCGATACGGGCCGAGCGGTTGGGATCGTACTCGATGGTTGCGACCTTTGCCGGAATCCCGTCCTTTTTGCGCTTCATATCGATGATGCGGTACTTGCGCTTGTGACCGCCACCCTGGTGACGGGTTGTGATGCGCCCGTAGTTGTTGCGGCCGGCCTTCTTCGGCAGGGGCTCCGTCAAAGACTTTTCCGGGGTCGAACGCGTGATCTCCGCAAAGTCGGAGACCGACTGGAAGCGTCTACCCGGTGAGGTCGGCTTGTATTGTTTTACTGCCATTTTCCTTATCCTTACGTTAGCTGGTTCGCTTTTTCTGCCTCATGGCTTTGGCTTTTCAGCGAGCCGGATTACTTATCTACCACGGTGCCGTGCGTGTCCTTTTCAAGCACACGGAGCACCCTTGAAAGATCTTGTCTCCGAAGTCTCCGGCACTTAGATGCCGAAGGCCTCGATCGTATCTCCCTCGGCCAAGGTGACGATGGCCTTCTTCCAGGAACGGGAGTAACCCTTGGCGTAACGGACACGCTTGGGCTTACCCTTGACGCTCATCGTGTTGACCTTGAGCACTTTTACTCCGAAGATCGACTCGATGGCCTGCGAAATCTCGATCTTATTGGCCTGCTTGGCTACCTCGAAGGTGTAGCGGTTGTCGCCGATGAGATCGTAGCTGCGCTCCGATACGATCGGGCGCAAGATTACCTGACGGGGGTCCTGCATTACTTCAGCACCTCCTCAATACGCTCCAGCGCGGCCTTGGTGAACACCAGCGCCTTGTTGTCGATGAAATCGTAGGTGTTGGCGTCGACGATATCGAGAACGCGAACACGCGGGATGTTTCTGAATGAGAGGAAGGCGTTGAGTTCCTCGTCGCCCATAACCACCGTCACGCGACCGGTGACCTTGAGGGCCTCCAGAGCCTTGACGGCCTCTTTGGTGGAGGGTTTCTCGAAGCCGAACTTATCCACTACGAACAGTTCGCCTTCGGCCTGCTTGGCGGAAAGGGCGCTACGCATGGCGAGCTTGACCTCTTTGCCGTTGACCTTGAAGGCGTAGTTACGCGGATGCGGACCGAAGACGGTTCCACCACCCTTGTAGTGCGGGGCGCGGATGGTTCCCTGACGGGCGCGGCCGGTGCCTTTCTGGCGAAACGGCTTCTTACCACCACCGGATACTTCTCCGCGGGTCTTGGTGTCGTGGGTGCCTTGGCGACGGGCCGCCAGCTGGGCACGAACCACCTCATGCATGACATGGGTGTTGGGAGTGATACCGAAGACGGTCTCCGCGGGCTTGTGGGTCCCGGCTTTTTCACCCTTGATGTCTTGTATGGTGAATGCTTTTAAAGTCATGTGCTATCTCCTTAACCTCTACGCGGTGCGGACGCTCAAAAGAGCGCCTTTGCCGCCGGGGACGGCACCTTTGACCAACAGTAGATTTTGCTCGCTATCGATGCGCACGACCTCGAGGTTCTTGACGGTGATCTTCTCAACACCCATGTGTCCGGGCAGCTTTTTGCCCTTGAAGACGCGGGAGGGAGTGGCACACTGGCCGACGGAACCCGGTGCACGATGGAAGTGAGCGCCGTGGCCGCCCGGGCCACCGCGGAAGTTGTGACGCTTGATAACGCCGGCAAAGCCCTTACCTTTGGAGATACCGGTGACGTGTACCTTCTTCGCTTCCGCGAAACCGTCGACGGTGAGCTCCTGTCCGAGCGTGTACTCGGCGGTGCTGTCAACGCGCACCTCGGTGAGAACCTTGGTGGGGTCCACGCCGCTGGTGTCGAAGTGTCCCTGCATGGGCTTGTTGATCTTATTGGCCTTTACGATCTTGTCGAAACCGATCTGGATGGACTCGTAGCCTTCCTTGTCGGCGGTCTTGATTTGGGTGATGAAACAGGGACCGAGCTTGATGACCGTTACCGGCACCAGCTGATCGTCTTCCGACCAGACCTGAGTCATTCCCACCTTTCGACCTAGTAGTTCATTACACATCTGATGTTACCTGTCGATTAAATTATGCACTTCATCTGCGGCGTCGTGCGGCGCTTACCTTCGAACGCGTACAGCAGTACGCTTATCTCAGGTGCGTTTCGCACTCCTTGCAGCTAAAGCACCTAATTCAATCTCCTTTCTGTTCCGTGGTCATGGGGCTCGTAGCAAACCCTTTGCTACTTCCAGCGGACCATCCTGCTTGATACTACCTAGTTTCCGCACCGTCAGACTTCGTCTGACTTACTTCGTTAGATTTTATTTATACGTGCTCTCGTATGTTCAATACGCTGTGCGCGTCTAAATAAAATCTGCCTCGTCTGCGAAAACCATCTAGTATCACCTACCTATAATCCAGCTTTTTACAGCTTGATTTCGATGTCTACGCCTGCGGGCAGATCCAGTCGCATCAGGGAGTCCACGGTGTTGCCAGTGGGCTCGAGGATGTCGATGAGACGCTTGTGGGTACGCATCTCAAACTGCTCGCGGCTGTCCTTATCCTTGTGCGGTGAGCGGATGACGCAGTACAGATTGCGCTCCGTCGGCAGCGGAATCGGACCGGATACCTTGGCACCTGTCTTTTGGGCGGTATCCACGATGAGCTTGGTGGACTGATCCACGATCTCGTGGTCGTAACCCTTGAGACGGATTCTGATCTTCTGACTTGCCAACGTACTCTCCTTTTCTAATTTTCAAAATACTAAATGATGGGTTCTTGCGGTCGAGTGAAAAGTTCGAAGTTTCGCTTCGGGCTTTTACACCGACCACAGGAAGTCATCAGGCGTTTCCGCCGGCTTTTGACACAATCTCCTCGGCGATGCTCTTCGGAACGGGTTCGTAAGAGCTGAACTGCATGGTGTAGGCCGCACGTCCCTGTGTGGAGGAACGCAGGTCGGTCGCATAACCGAACATCTCGGACAGCGGCACGACCGATTTTACGACCTTGGAACCACCGCGATCGTCGATGCCCTGAATCTGACCGCGACGTGAGCTGAGGTTACCCATGACATCGCCGAGATAATCCTCGGGAGTCTCCACTTCAACCGACATCATCGGTTCGAGCAGCACGGGCTGCGATTTGCGCAGAGCTTCTTTGACCGCCATGGAACCGGCGATCTTAAACGCGGCCTCCGAGGAGTCAACCTCGTGGTAGGAACCGTCGACCAGCTCCACCTTGATGTCCACGACCGGATAGCCGGCGATGACACCGCTGGCGAGAGCCTCTTGGATACCTCTATCAACAGGCGTGATGTATTCCTTGGGAACCACACCACCGACGATTTTGTTCTCAAAGACATAACCCGCACCCGGCTCCTGCGGGGTGAGGTTGATGACGACGTGACCGTACTGGCCGCGACCACCGGACTGACGGACGAACTTGCCCTCGATACCGGGGGTCTCCTTGCCCGCGGTCTCGCGGTAGGCGACCTGCGGC
>DOMT01000103.1 GCA_003509825.1 Coriobacteriia bacterium | reverse complement strand
AAAACAGCGGAATCATCCGCAACAAGTTAAAAGTGAACGCTGCGATTATTAACGCCCAGGCCGTAACAAAACTGGGTTCGCTACGCGACTTCATATGGGGCTTTGTTGACGGCAAGCCAATCATTAATCACTGGCGAATACAAGATGAAATGCCTGCGACTACGCCGCTTTCTGAGCAAATTAGTAAGGACATGAAGAAACGGGGCTTTACATTTGTGGGTGGCACAATTATCTACAGCTATTTGCAGGCTGTTGGCGTAGTGAACGACCATATCGAAAGCTGCGCATTTAAGGATGGAGCGGCGTAACCCAAAGGCTTATAAGGGTATATGTGTGCTCAGACGCTCTGAAAACACACTATGATAAACAAAGAAAACCCCTGATCAACAGGGGTTTTCGAACGCTTTGTGGCGGAGGGCTAGGGATTCGAACCCCAGGTACGGGGGCTGCCCGCACAACAGTTTTCAAGACTGCCGCATTCAACCGCTCTGCCAGCCCTCCGCGGCACAAGGGATTGTACCATAACTTACTTGCCCCGGTGGCTTCGGCTCTTCAGGTTACGATTCCGCTTGTCGGGGGAGTGGCCGATTCACCCTACAAAACCTCATGCAGTCATGGGGCGCAAAAGCCGTGTTGCCTGTAAATCTGCTTGAATCCGAATCGCAAACCCCGCTCATAACATTGGGAAATCATTCCGTATCCTAGTTTTTCTTAAAGAAAATACGCTAAATTTTGAAAATAAGGTTCAAAATCGGAACTATTTCTGATACTATATACAAGACGCAAGAGAGGCGGGGAACTGCTAAATTCAAGCGTTAAAACACAACAACTCTATGGTCGAAAAGTAAAACAAGATGTTTGTTTTACGGACGATTCGAGGCGATAAGTGAACAGGTTTTCGGATCAGACAGGTCGCCGTTAAATGTGCTCCCAGCCGCACGGCTTCTCCCACCCCCCCCATCCAGCCGTGCGGCCAGGGGGGCTTTCTTTTTTTGCTCATACTCGTGGACCCTCAAAATCGGACTAGGCAAAAGCGTATCGGGGACCCGGCTTCCACTCACACGATAATCGGGGCAATCGAGGTTTCGGAGCTATTTCCCGCCCATGACAAGGAAAACCGTCCTTCGGATATCGCTTTACTTGTCATGGGCGGGAAATAGGCGAAAATAGTTGGAGATAGTCCGAAAATCAGTCTCGACCTGCCTCGTCGATCAGTCTCCGATCAGCCTTCCCATCAGTACGCCCATGGCCGATGCCATCATCAGGCCGCGGGTCCAACCGCTGGAGTCTCCTAGGCAGTAAAGGCCGTCGATGCTGGTGCGCAGGTTTTCGTCCAGCTTGACTCTGTTGCTGTAGAACTTGAGCTCGGGGGAGTAAAGCAGGGTTTCGGTTGCTGCGAAGCCCGGAACGACCAAGTCCACCGCCTGCATGAAGTTGATGATGTTGACCATCGCGCGGTAGGGCATGGCCGAGGTGATGTCGCCCGCAACGGCGTCTGTGAGCGTGGGGCGTACGTTGGAGTGCATCAGCTCATCTTGCCAGGTGCGCTTTCCAGCCAGGATGTCGCCGTAACGCTGCACCAGGATTCGTCCGCCGCCCAGCATGTTGGTGAGCTCGCCGACCTTTTGCGCGTAGGCGATCGGCTGGTTGAACGGGTGGATGAAGTCGTGCGAGCACAAGATCGCCAGGTTGGTGTTTTTCGATTTGCGCTCCTTATAGGAGTGTCCGTTAACCACGGCCAGGTCGTTGTCGTAATTCTCCTGACTCACGAAGCCGCCGGGGTTTTGGCAAAACGTGCGCACCTTGTTTTGGAAGGGGAGCGGAAAGCCGATGAGTTTGGACTCGTAGAGAACGTTGTTTACATCCTCCATGATCTCGTTGCGAACCTCCACGCGCACACCGATGTCGACGGTGCCGGGGCCATGTTCGATACCGTGCTCCTCACAGAGTTTCTCCAGCCAATCGGCACCGCGCCTGCCCGTTGCGATGACGGTGTGCTCTGCTCTGAGCTCGTGGCGTATACCGTTTCTGTCGGTGACGAAGGCGCCCGGACAGGTCTCGCCGTCTAAAATGATGTCTTCGCAGCAGGTATCGAACAGTAGCTCAACGTCGTTTTTATCCAGGTAATCCTGTATGCGTCCATAAATTTCCTGGGTCTTTTCGGTGCCCAGATGGCGGATGGGGCAATCGACCAGTTTGAGCCCCGCCTGTATCGCGCGTTTGCGGATATCCTTGACTTTGTCGTCGTTGCCGATGCCCTCGACCTTCTCGCCCGCACCGAACTCCAGATAGATTGCGTCGGCGTAGTCGATCAGCTCCTGTGCCTTTNNCCGTCACCGATGAGGGTGGGCAGCTCGCCGCCGATCTCCGAACTCAAAGAGAGTTTTCCGTCGGAAAACGCCCCCGCACCCGAGAAACCCGTGGTTATATGACAGTAGGGTTTGCAGTTCAGGCACTCTTTGGTTATAGTTTTGGGGCAGCGACGATTTTCGATACGACGTCCCTTCTCCACGAGAGCGATGTCGAGTTTCCTACCCGAACGGATCAGCTCCAGGGCGGTAAATATCCCCGCCGGTCCGGCACCGATGATGAGCACGTCGTAGTTTTTCACGGAAGTCTCCTGTTCGCATGTTTGCGGGGCGAAACGGCCCGCAAGCCGCTTCTCACGCCTCGATTCTCTTTTCAGATTATAGCGGGTGTTCGTGGCGAGAGTCGGGCCACATTGCCGTCGGTAGATCGGAGCAAACGTAAGGCCCCGAACGGACGTCGGGGCCTTACGATCACAAAAAGCGATGGTTTCTAGTCGGCGTATGAGTCGAAGTAGCCCTGGATCAGGATGATCGGAGTGCCTTTGTCGCCGCTACCCGAGGTTAGGTCACACAGGCTACCCAGCAGGTCGGTCAGACGACGGGGGGTGGTTCCCTGGGAGGCCATATCGTTGACCATGTCCATCTTCTTGTTCTTGATCAGGTCTTTGATGGCTTCACCGGCGTCCTGGCTCGACAGTCCGTCAAGCTCGTTATCGGCGATATATTTGAGTTTGAGCTCATTGGGCCTGCCCGTAAGGCCGGGGGTGAAGGCGGGTGATACCACCGGGTCGGCCAGCTCCCAGATACCGCCGATCGGATCCTTGAAGGCACCGTCGCCATAGACCATGACCTCGATGTTTTTGCCGGTCAGCTCCTGCAGACGGGTAGACAAGGCATCGACGAAGACCTGGGTGTCGCGCGGGAACAGCTTGACCGAGTCCTCGGTTGCCAGATTCGAACCGAGCAGTCCATAGTCGGGATGATAGCCGCTGCCGTCAACGGGAGCGTTGAGGATCTCGTCGAGACCGATGACCTTCTCGGCGCCGGCGGCCAGCAGGCGACGCTTGGAGCGTGTGCGGCTGTGGATGTCGGCGGTGATGATGTTTTTCGTGTAGTCGAGGATGGCACGGGCATCGTTGGCGAGGATGATCTCGGCCTTGCCGCCACAGAGCTCCTTATAGTACTCGATGTAGTCGACGCCCGTAAAGGGGTGGAGCACCTTGCCGAAGATGGCGCGGAACTCATCTTCGGTGAACTTGTCGACGAAGGGATCGACACCTTTCTCATCCAGCAGGTCGATGTCGATGAGCGGGTTGCCCACCTCATCGGCCGGATAGCTGAGCTGGATGTACATCTTATCCACTCCGCCGGCAACGCCGCGCAGGATCTGCGAGAAACGGTTGCGGCTGAGGATCGGAAACACCAGGCCGATTTCGCCATCGGGAAACTTGGAGCGCACATCCGAAGATATCTGCTCCAGGGTCGCGTAGTTACCCTGCGAACGGGCGACGACGGCCTCCGTGACACCGACGATGTCACGATCGTTCAGCGAAAAACCTTCTTCTTTTGCTGCGGAAATCAGGGTGTCGGCTACGATATTTACCAGATCGTCGCCTTTTTTGATGATGGGGGCACGAACGCCCCGGGTAACGGTGCCTACTGCGCGCATGTTCAACCTCTCGTACTCAGTGATTACTTCTCGGTCGCTCTCGATGAGCCGTGTAACCACCGATGTCGGGGTTACTTATCAATTATAGCGTATCGCCGATTTCGCGCATAAATATTGGGCGACAGCTTGATTACAGCTCGGTGGCGACAGGCGTATCGGTTGGAACGTGCGNNCCGAGACAGTCCGGAGACTTTGGGGTACCATCTACAACAACAGCCGGGACGCGCCGAGCGTCTGAGGCGACAAGAGAATCGAGTCTGTTTTTTGGAGAGCTCCGACATAACATACATGCACTTGGCGATAAAGCAGGCCGAGGCGGCCGCCCGTATCGGCGAGGTGCCGATCGGTGCCGTGGTTGTCTGTGATGGCGAGGATATCGCCGCCGCGCACAACAGGCGTGAGATCGACAAGGATNNGATGGAGGCAACGCGTAAACTGGATCGTTGGCGGCTGACCGGGTGTACGGTTTACGTGACGCTGGAGCCCTGCTTGATGTGTGCCGGTCTCATGCATCAGGCGCGCATCGACCGCTGCGTCTACGGGGCTGCGGATCCCAAGGCCGGAGCGCTCGGCACCCTCTACGAGGTCAACGCCGACGAGCGGCTTAACCACCGCTTCGAGGTGACGGCGGGGGTTTGCGAGGATGAATGCGGTGAGTTGCTCAGCAGCTTTTTTGCCGATCTCAGGGCGAAGCGTAATGCGGATAAGGGGTGAGTGCGGGTATGGCTTTTATTTCCGGTATGGAACTCGTGCTTGCGGCGCCTGCCAAACTCAATCTGATGTTGGGCATCACCCCGCAGATCGTTGACGGCAAACATGAGCTCAAAACAGTGTTCACCACCATCGATCTCGCCGATACCCTGACTTTTACGATCGACGAGGCCCGGGCGCGCTCGGTCACCGTGGAGGTGACAAACGCTCCCGATATCACTCCGCTCGATATTCCCACGGAGAAGAACATCGTCTACAAGGCGGTTTCGGCACTGGAGGAATCCACCGGCTACACCCTGCAGGGGCATCTCCATATCCGGATCGACAAGCGGATACCGCATGAGGCGGGTCTGGCCGGCGGCTCGACCGACGCCGCCGCGACACTGAAGGCCTTAGCGGAGCTGTGGGGCATCGACCCCTTATCGCCACCCGTACTTGTGGCTGCCGCAAAACTGGGAGCCGACGTGACGTTTTTCCTCCACGGGGGCTGCGCACTGATGGGCGGCGGGGGAGAAAAGCTGCTCAAACGCCTGCCGAAGCCGGCACTCGATCTGGTGCTCGTGAGGCCCGACGGGGGGGTGTCGACAAAGGAAGCTTATGCGACCTTCGACGCCGACCCGCAGACGATGCCGGATTACGAGCCACTGGTGCGCTTACTGGAGGGCGGTAACGCAACCCCGCAGGCGATCGCCGGGCAGCTCGCGAACAATCTCGCCCCCGCCGCAACTGCGCTGCTCCCGGCAATACGTACCCTGACCGACGAGCTCTCGGCAACACCCGGCGTCTACAAAGCCCTTCTCACCGGCAGTGGCTCGACGGTTTTTGCGGTTTGTGGGAGCGCCGAGACGACGACATCGATCGCCGAGGCTTACAGCGCTAGAGGTTACTGGGCGAAAAGCTGCACGACGTAGGGTAAAGGCGTAGCGCTTGCATCCCCGTCGAATACCCCACCACTCTCCGACATATTCATTCACAACACGGTTGCCTCGCTGTCACCTACAGGGGCTTCGATCATCGTTTATAATGTCTGTTTACATTAAAAGGGAAAAATCGAGAAAGGAATCTTTGTGGCGATATCCACCGCTGATTTCAAAAACGGTAAAGCCATCATGATTGATGGTAAANNGAAACCCTACACGATTATCGAATTTCAGCACGTAAAGCCTGGTAAGGGTGGTGCTTTTGTGCGTACAAAGGTCCGCGACATCCGTAGCGGACGCGTCAACGACATCACGTTTCGTGCCGGCGAGAAGTTCGACGAGATCCGTATGGAGTCCAAGGAGATGCAGTATCTGTATTCCGACGGCGAGGAGTTTCACTTCATGAACACCGAGAGCTACGAGCAGCTCGCACTGACCGCCGATATGGTGGGCGACGCGGCCAAGTGGCTCAAGGAAAACGACAACGCCTCACTGCAATACGCGGGTGAGGAACTCATCGGTGTGGAGCCGCCGATGTTCGTGGAGCTCGAAGTCACCGAGACGGAGCCGGGATTCAAGGGCGACACCGTGCAGGGTGGCACGAAACCTGCGACCGTGGAGACGGGCGCGGTCATCCAGGTGCCGATGTTTATCAACAACGGAGACGTATTGAAGATCGACACACGCGATGCGCGCTACATCACCCGCGTCTGATTTCCGTCTATCGAGAGAATAAGCCGTTACTCCACTACGGTGGGATGATCGTCCCTATAGAGGACGTAGTATTTGAAAACCTGAAGATAAGGAGGTGCAATGCGAACTCTGCATATTATGGACACGACCATTCGTGACGCGCATCAAAGCCTGTGGGCCACCAGAATGGAAATCGGCGATATGCTACCCATCTTGCCGAAGATGGACCAGGTGGGTTATTGGGCCATCGAAGCCTGGGGTGGGGCGACGTTTGATACCAGTCTGAGGTTTCTCGATGAAAACCCTTGGGAACGCCTGAGGGCCATCAAGAAGCATTGCCCCAAAACACCGCTTTCGATGCTGATAAGAGGCCAAAACCTCGTCGGCTATCATCATTATTCCCAAGAGATCGTCGATCGCTTCGTCAAGGCGGCGCACCGCAACGGCATCGATGTCTTTCGCACCTTCGATGCTCTAAACGACATCCGCAACGTCAAGGACTGCGCTCAAGCCATCAAGGAGGTCGACGCGCATTTCGAGGGTGCCATCTCCTACACCATGAGCCCCGTGCACACTTTGGACAGTTTCATCGAGTACGGTCAGAAACTCAAGGATCTGGGTGCCGACTCCATCTGTATCAAGGATATGGCGGGCATGCTCACGCCGTATCGCACCGAGCGCATGGTCAAGGCCTTCCGCGAGCAGATCGGCCTGCCGGTGCATGTGCACTGCCACTATGTGGGCGGCATGGCTCCGGCCAACTATATCAAGGCCGCCGAAGCCGGTGCCGCGATCGTCGACACCGCCACCGCACCCCTGGCCTTCGGCAATTCGCAGCCGGCGGTGGAGATGGTGGTTGCGGCGCTCAAGGAGAGCGGCTACGACACCGGACTCGACCTCGACCTGCTTTTTGAGATCGCCCAGTATTGGGAGGGCGTGCGCAAGCGCGGCAACTACAAGCGCGGCGTTTCGTCCCTTATCCACATGCAGGTCTACAGCCATCAGGTGCCGGGCGGCATGATGAGCAACCTGGTCAGCCAGCTGGAGATACAAAAAGCCTCCGACCGCCTGCCCGATGTCATGGAGGAGATCGCCAAGGTGCGTGCCGAGGTGGGTTACCCGCCGCTGGTTACGCCGTTGTCGCAGATCGTGGGCACGCAAGCCGTGTTCAACGTCATCACCGGCAAGCGTTGGAGCATCATCTCCACGGAGATGAAGGATTACATCGCCGGATACTACGGCAAGGCGCCGGGGCCGGTTGATAAGGAAATCGTCAAAAAGGTTCTCGGCGACACCAAGCCGCTCGATGCGGATACGCCGCCGAGCAGCCTTGTGACCACCACCTACGATGAGGTGGCCGCCGAGGCGGGAGACCTCGCCCGTAGCGAGGAAGACGTGCTGATGTGGGCACTCTTTCCCAACGAGGCCCGTACCTATCTGTCGAAACACCGTACTTCCGAGAAGACATCCTTTTTGATGGAGGAGGAGTCTTCCAATACCAAGGAGGATCAAAACGTGGATATCAATCAGATCAAGGAGCTCATCCGTGTGGTCGAGGAGTCCGGCGTCGGCGAGGTGACCGTCGAGGAGGCGGGAACGAAGATCACCGTGCGCGCTCCCGGACAGTTCGGCGTACCCATGCAGGCTACGGAGGCCGTTGCGACCGCCGAGTCGGTGCCTGTTCCCAAGAAGGCGGCTGTCGCAGACGCCTCGGATCGCCCCGGCACCTGGGTGCCGATCACGGCGCCCATGGTGGGTACCTTTTACTCCGCACCCGGTCCCGATAAGCCCAACTATGTGCAGGTGGGCGATGAGGTGGTTGCCGGACAACCGTTGTGTATCGTCGAGGCCATGAAGCTCTTCAACGAGATTCCCGCCGAGCAGATGGGTACGATCCGCGAGGTCTGCGTGGAGAATCAGATGCCTGTGGAGTACGGCACCGTGCTGTTTTATCTCGAACCGACCATAGGTTAGATGCCTATGTTCAGCAAAGTATTGATCGCTAATCGCGGCGAAGTCGCCGTGCGTGTAGTTCGAGCGCTGCGCGAGCTCGGCGTTAAGAGTGTCGTAGTGTATTCCGAGGTCGATAAGGATACGCTTGCGGTGCAGATGGCCGATGAGGCGGTCTGTATCGGCCCGGCTTCATCGGCGCTGTCCTATCTTTCGATGCCGGCCATCATCGGTGCCGCGGTTTCGCGTGGTGCCGAGGCGGTGCATCCGGGTTACGGATTTTTGGCGGAAAACGCCGATTTCGCCCGGGCTTGTGCCGATAACGGCTTNNGCCATCGAGATGATGGGCGATAAAAACGTCGCCCGTGAGACCATGAAGCGCATCGGTGTGCCCACCGTGCCCGGTTCCGACGGCACCCTGGATACGCCCGAGGCGGCGGCCGAGTTCGCCGATAAGGTGGGCTATCCCGTGCTTATCAAGGCCAGTGCCGGCGGCGGTGGCAAGGGTATGCGCGTGGTTGAGAGCTCCGATCAGCTGGAGGCCAACTTTACCGCCGCGAAGACCGAGGCCGGGGCGGCCTTCGGTAACGACACGGTTTATCTGGAGAAATATCTGCTGCGTCCGCGCCACATCGAGATACAGGTCTTCGCCGACAGCAAGGGAGGCGCGCTGCACCTCTGCGAGCGCGACTGTTCCATCCAACGGCGCCATCAAAAGCTTCTCGAAGAAGCGCCGTCACCTGCGGTAACGCCCGAATTGCGTCAACGTATGGGTGAGGCTGCGCTCAAGGCGGTGCGTGAGGTTTCCTACCTCGGCGCCGGCACCATCGAGTTTTTGCTCGATACCGACGGCAGTTTCTACTTCATGGAGATGAACACCCGTATCCAGGTGGAACATCCCGTCACCGAGGCGATCACCGGTACCGACCTCATCAAGGAGCAGATCCGCGTTGCGGCAGGGGAGCCGATCGGCTTCGTCGATCGCGCCCCGCTCACCCCCAACGGGCATGCCATCGAGTTTCGCATCAATGCCGAGGATCCGGAC
>DOMT01000147.1:5136-8209 GCA_003509825.1 Coriobacteriia bacterium | reverse complement strand
TCGACAGTGACGACTGGATCGAGACGGATATGTATGCCTATCTGTTGGGCTTACTGGAACAAAACGAGGCCGATATCGCCGAGATCATGCTGGATGTGGCGCACGGAGAAGATCACAACATGAGCCAGCCGGACGAACGGGTACGAAGCTTCGAGGGCGATGACATTCTCATCCATTACTTCGAACACAACGAGTTCGCCATGGGTTTGCGCCTGTATAAGCGAGAGATATTTGCCCGGCTGCGTTTTGACCGCGGGCGTATGAATGAAGACGTGGTAGGGGGATTTTTGGCGCTCAAGGCAGCGCGCAGGCTGGTTGTGAGCAACCGGCTGATGTACTACTACTACAGCAACCCCGTGGGCGTGAGCGAAAGTCCTCTGCGCAAATGTGACTTCGACCTTCTCTACGCTGGCGAGCGACTGGATGAACTCACGGCAACAAACACCGATGCAACCGTACGCAGGTTGGCTATGACCAAAAAACACCGTGGTCCGTTTACCCTCCTGGTAAAGATGGCGCTATTCGGCTGTAGTAACGAGCTCGATAAACAAACGGTAAAACGGGAGTTGCAAGCAGCAACACGCAGCAACTACGGTCTCCTCATGGCCTCGGGAATGCCGATCAACCGCAAAGTAATGTTAACGGCAGCCTGCTACTGCTACCCACTACTAGCCGCAGCAGGCTTGGCGTACCGGGCTGTACGACGCGTCCGATGAATTTAGCTTCCGAAAATCTTGCTCCTGGCGATCTTGAGCAGTAGTCCGGGGCCGCCCATTTTCAGGAAGTGTAGGGCTTTGCCGAATCGGTTGCGGCCCGATGTTAGGCGTTCTTTGTGGTAGGCCTCTGGCGAGCTTAGGATGCTCTCGAGCTCCAGTTTGCTCCAAGCGTCGAAGAGCTCCCGGTTGAGATACCCCGCCTCTTCTTCGCGTTTCATCTCCTGCGAAAAGCGCTCGAGAAACTCCCATTGAAACGATGCGTCCAGGCGCTCATAGTTCCAAAGATAGGTGTTGAACTTCAGCTTTACCCGTACTTCCTGCAGCCAGGCGGGAGTGTCTTTACGCGCGGCGAGATACCGCTCCATCTCATCGCACTCGGTGCACACGAAAAACACCTTGGCCGCCGACTTCATCGAGGAGGCCTCGTTGTCTTGGCGGTAATACACGAAGGTCTTGTCCAAAAATACGGCGCGCCTTGCATTTGCCCAGATTTTGAAGTTAAAGGCGGTGTCTTGGTAGGAAGCGCCGGGGGTTGTGGTAAAGCGGATATTGTGGGATTCGAGGAACTCGCGCCGATAAAGACCAGCCCAGATGGCAGCCGGCAGATAAAAAATCTCTTGGTTTCGGGACGGGTCGATCAAACGTCCGGTCTGCTTGCGGGGCACCAGCTCGTAATCGGCGGTTTTTTGAGGAGGCCCCGTCCAGTAGAGCTCGCAGTTTGCCTTTACCACCTCGGCATCGAAAGCTACGATCATGGCATGAAGGCGCTCCAGGGTATCGGGCTTGCAAAAATCATCCGACTCCAAAATAGCGATGTAGGTGCCGCGTGCAACGTCCAGACCGTGGTTCATCGTGTCGCCGTAGCCTGAGTTTTCCTTATCCAAGACGTGAAACCGTTTGTCAATGCGCACGAAGCGCTTTATAATTTCGCGAGAGCCATCGGTGGAACCGTCGTTGAGACAGATGACTTCAAAGTCGGTAAAGGACTGAACACGCAAAGATTCGAGGCACTTTTCCAGATACTCCCGGACGTTGTATATCGGTACCAGCACCGAAATTTGAGGAATATCTATAAAGGACTTCAAGAGGGCTCCATAAGGGTTTCACGAACGTGAATGGCATCGTCGAGTTTACGAACAACTTCGTCAAGCATTGTAACATGATACAATTTACCGATTGGAATTGGAGGTAATTCGCTTAATGAACTTCCGTCTTAGCGGTAGGACTGTGTTTTTGGCTATTTGGGATGTCGCTGCAGTCTACGCGGCTCTGATAATCGCCACTCTCGGCACCAGCCAGGAGAGTGAGATATTCTCAGGCCCCGACCCCAATAGCTGGATATTTCTCTTCGGCATAGTCGCACTTATCAACATCGGCTCATTCATCGTATTTCGCCTGTACAACAACTTGTGGGAATACGCTAGCGTGAGCGAAGTACTGCAGATCGTCTATGCGACGGCGGTGGCCATGCCCGTTGCGGCCGCGATCCATTACGTGGCCGGTGAGCGCCTGCCGTTCAGGGTGTATGTGATCGCCTGGTTTATTCTCTTGGTGCTGGTTGGCGTCTCGCGGTTTTTCTTCCGTTACTGGCGTGTGGGTAAGCGCAAGGCCAATCAACCTGCGGCTACGGCGATACGCAGGCGTACGTTGGTGATAGGAGCGGGAGAAACCGGCTCGCTGACCATCAAACGTATGGTCGACGGCGACTATTCCATGCAGGGCTACCCCGTGGCCGCCGTGGACGACGACCCTACCAAACGCGGTATGCGCATCAACAAGGTTAAGGTGGTGGGTGGCACCGAGATGATCTTGGATCTGGTAAAAACCTATGCCATCGAACAGATCGTCGTTGCCATCCCCTCGGCCACGCCCGAGCAGCGCAAACGTATCTACGACATCTGTATTCAGACGGATTGCCGTTTGCTCACACTGCCCAACGTGCGCGATCTGCGCATGGACGAGCTCGATGACGTGCGGCTGCGCGAGGTGGATCTCGTCGATCTGCTCAGTCGCGATGAGGTTAAGCTCAATGAGCGTATGGTGGCGGGCTATATCACCGGACGCAAGGTGCTCATCACCGGCGGCGGCGGCTCGATCGGCTCGGAGCTGGCACGCCAGATCGCCACGGTAGCACCGAGTCAGATCGTAGTGTTCGACATCTATGAAAATACCGCCTACGAGCTCGAGCTCGAGATGCGCGATAAGTACGGCGATATGGACTTTCGCGTGGAAATCGGTTCGGTGCGAGACAGAGATCGCCTCAAGGCCGTTTTTGACGAGTATCTTCCTGAAGTGGTGTTTCACGCTGCGGCGCACAAGCACGTTCCGCTGATGGAGGCCAATCCGCGCGAGGCGGT
>DOMT01000147.1:0-5106 GCA_003509825.1 Coriobacteriia bacterium | reverse complement strand
ACCGACAAAGCCGTCAATCCCACCTCTGTCATGGGCGCCACCAAGCGCTTGGGCGAGATGATCATCCAGTATTATTCCGAACGTTCGCAAACCTGTTTTTCGGCGGTACGCTTCGGTAACGTGCTCGGTTCCCACGGCAGCGTGGTGCCGATGTTCAAGCGGCAGATCGAGGAAGGTGGTCCGATTACGGTTACCGATCCCGAGGTCGCCCGCTACTTCATGACCATCCCCGAGGCATCGCGCCTGGTACTCCAGGCAGGCAGCATGGCCAAGGGTGGCGAGATATTCATCCTGGAGATGGGTGAGCAGATCAAGATAGTGGATTTGGCTCGCAAGATCATCCGCCTCTCGGGCCTGCGCCCCGATATCGATATCGAGATCAAGTTCGTGGGCTTGAGGCCGGGCGAAAAACTCAACGAAGAATTATTGATGGACGAGGAGACAACAGCTGCTACGCAGGCTAAGGGCGTTATGGTTTCGACCTGCACCGCACAGATCCCCGAAGACCTTACAGAGAGACTTGAGGCGTTGCGAGTCTGTTTGGATAGAAATAATTCGGATATAATTACCTGTTTGGTTGCACAGGTTCCTACCTATAATCCTGATGAGAATCAGGTGTATTACGGAGAAGCTTAATGGCGTTGTTGACGGAAAGTTCAAAAAAAGACCTCTTTATACTGAAGAATCTGATTTCGAAGGACTTCAAACTGAAGTACCGACGCAGTGCGCTCGGTATCCTCTGGAGTGTTCTTAACCCCTTGCTTATGATGATGGTTATCGCAGCCGTCTTCTCGTTCATCTTCAGATTCGAGATCGAGAACTTCGCTGTGTACCTCATTGTCGGTCTGACGTTGTTCAACCTTATGGCCAATTCGACCTCCGCCGCCGTGATGTCGATCATCGGTGCATCGGGGCTGATAAAGAAAATCCGGGTAAACAAGCTGATATTTCCACTCAACACGGTTTTGTTCGAGCTGCTCAACTACGGACTTTCATTCATCGCCGTTGTTGCGGTTATGATTTTCTTCCAGATCATGCCCAGCTTAAACATGCTGTTCTTCCCGCTGCTTCTCTTGTATGTGCTGATATTTTGCGTGGGGTTGAGTCTGCTGCTTTCGGCCCTTACGGTTTTCTTCCGCGACATAATCCACCTTTGGGGTGTGGTGATCATCGCCTGGACCTACGTAACGCCGCTGTTTTATCCCGTGGATGTTTTGGCGCCGTGGATGCAGACGGTCATGCAGTTTAATCCGATGTACCAGTTCATCACCTATCTCCGCGAGATACTGATGTGGGGCATCACGCCGACGCTTATGGACAACCTGATCTGCCTCGGTATGGCTCTGGTCACCTTGCTGATCGGTTTTGTCGTGTTCCGAAAAACAGAGAGAAAGTTCATCCTCCATGTCTAAAGACATCGTTAAAAAGGATTCCGGCAGCTCTGCCGACGACATCATCATCTTGGATGATGTCAGCATGGTCTTTAATATAGCCAACGAGCAGCTTGCCAGTCTCAAGGAGTATTTCATCAAACTGGTGAGACGGGAGCTGTATTTCAAAGAGTTTGTGGCGCTGCAAAATATCTCCCTCAAGGTGAAGCGAGGAGACGTCATCGGCATCGTCGGCATCAACGGATCGGGCAAATCAACGCTGCTCAAGATCATCGCCGGTGTGCTTGAGCCCAGCAAGGGAACCTGCATAACCAAAGGAATCATCGCGCCGCTCATCGAGCTCGGTGCCGGATTCGACTTCGAACTTACCGCCCGCGAAAACATCTATCTCAACGGCTCGCTTCTGGGCTACAACAAGGAGTTCATCGACAAGCACTTCGACGAGATCGTGGAATTCTCCGAGATAGGCGAGTTCCTCAATCTACCGATGAAAAACTACTCCTCCGGTATGGTTGCCCGTATCGCCTTTTCGATCGCGACCGTTATCGTACCCGATGTGCTGATCGTTGATGAAACGCTGGCCGTAGGCGATATGTTCTTTCAGGAGAAGTGCGAGGCACGTATCAGAAAGCTGATCGAAGATGATGACACGACGGTGCTCTTCGTCTCCCACGACGTCAATCAGGTGGAGCGCATCTGCCAGGAGGCGCTTTGGATCGACCATGGTGTTGAACGCATGTACGGCCCCGCGCAGGAAGTCTGCGAAGCATATCGTTCGAGTCACGGTGCGTAAACAGGCGGCTTTAAACTGCTGCGCTTACGCTCCGACGGACTCAGCCACTCCTCTTTTGATACCAGGAGACAAGTTTGTTACCGAGCCCGAAGGGTACCTTGCGTATCAGCGCCTCTTGTTGCGCCCTGAGGCGGAGTAACTCCGATTGCAGGTAACCGATGGCGTCGCCTTNNGAGTAGCTCCGATTGCAGGTAACCGATAGCGTCGCTTTCTTTGATCTTTTGCCATTTTTCGAAATCGCTTGTGGAGAAAAAGTACTCTACCGGCTGATCTACAAGTCCCAATTGCTCAAAGCCCTCTGATTTAAGCATGTTGTAGGTAAGCTCAAACGGCTTGCTCGGAAGCGTAGCCAGGTTCCATAGTGAGTACTGCAGGGCATAGGTGACGAAGCTTCTTTCCAATTCATCGAAAAGATTGCAGTCGAGCAGCTTCTCTTTGAGTGCGAGCAGGGCGGCGAAAAAATCGAAAGGGTGGGCTCCGCGGCTGACGGAGAGCGAAGTAGAATGCCCCATACGCTGATGAGCCAATACCTTGTCAACAATCGTTATGCGCTCGGCTTTGACCAGTGCATCAAAGGCAAAATACATATCTTCCGAGTTGTGTTGCTCCAAAAACCTGATGTTGTTGGAGCGGATGAAGTTCGTACGGTACAGCTTATCCCATGCCCAACCGAGCATCGAGCTGAAGTGGTTCTCTTTGATGTTCCGAAAGGAGAAGGTCGCAAGATGTAAGGGAAGCAGATCTTTGTTGATGGAGAAAACGGTCTTGAAATATTTGTTTGACTCGGAGTCGAAGCAATCGGAGTCGAACAGGCAGAAGTCGGCCTGTTTCTGCTTGCAGACGCGGTGGGCATCGGCAAGCATGTTGGGCTCGAAGATATCGTCCGAATCCAAAAAGGAGAGATAGCTGCCCTGCGCCAGATCCAAGCCGCGATTGCGTGTGGCACCGGCACCGGCGTTTTCTTGGTCGAGCACCGTTATGCGAGAGTCGTGCGCAGCGTACTCGTTGAGAATCTCAAGCGAATCATCCGCCGAACCGTCGTTGATGCAGATGAGTTCGAAGTTTGTGTGGGACTGGGCAAGGATCGAGTCCAGGCAGGGCCGCAGATGAGCGGCTGCGTTATATACCGGCAAAATGATGGATATCAGATTATTGCTTTCAGGCATGGAACACTCTTTTGATCGTGCTTGGAACTCCCTCTTGTTGCACATAGTATAACAGGCGCCTGAGTTTGTTTGCTGCTCCGGTGCCCGCCACGATCTGAAGATAGCGCTGCGGGTTTTTCAGCAGCAGTTGCAACTCGTTGTAATAGTCAAGCTCGAAGTATCGTTCTTCGAGTTGCCCTTTTTTCTCAGCTTCGACAAAGTATTTGTGCATGAAGGCGAGAAACCCCTCCCGCTCGCCCGGCACAATGCGGATCAGATTCCAGCGATAGGTTTTATAAACGATGCCTTGCATGATACGGGTGAGCGCCTGTTTGCGCTCAGTAAGGTTCTCCAGGTCGTTTTGGGCGTTCAGCCAGGCAAAATACCGGTCGATTTCCTTCGTGATCTCATGGGTTTTAGCACTTGCGTTGATGGATGAACCTGCGTTGTCCTGGCGATAGTGAATAAGCGCCCGCTTCAAGAGATATGGTCTGTCAGCTGCCGACCAGACGGCGTAGTTAAACGAGGTGTCCTGGTAGGCGGCACCGGGGCTTTCGAGAAAATCGATGCCGAAACGCGCGAGAAAGCTGCGTTTGTAGAGTGCCGACCAGATAGCGGGCTGCGGCTGCATGACCTGAAAGCTCCGCCAGGGCACCACAGCCGAGTCGGCTTGCTCGGCGGGTACGGCGTTGAAGTAGCGCTCCTTAAGAGTGGGCGTGGTCCAGGTGAGGTAGAAATCGGATTTTACAACCTGGGCGTCGTTTTCGAGCGCCGCCCGATAGAGTGACTCGAACATATCCCGATCTACGTAATCATCCGATTCGACGATTCCGATGTATTCGCCCCGGGCTTGCTCGAGCCCCCGATTCATCGAGTGACCATACCCCGCATTGGGCTTGTCGATAACCACGATACGGTCATCGCGCGCGGCGAAGGCCGTGATGATGTCCAGCGAGCCGTCGGTCGACCCGTCATTGATACAGATGATCTCGATCTCTTGCAATGTTTGGGCGCAGATGCTCGCAAGACACTGCTCAAGGTAGGTCTCGACGTTGTAGATCGGGATCAGAATCGAAACCGCGGGTATCACGGCATCGCGCGAATGCCTCGATGACTGTTCGGACAGACAGGTATCGGAAGGCGAATTGTCGTGCAAACATCCTCCATGGAGATCCTTGTGTTTATCGGATTATCTTCGATATGTATTATACCCGCTTGCACAAGAGTTCTCCTCTTGTTGTTTTGGTGNNCACTGCAATGTGGGGGAGGTGACTCGGCGGGATTTTGAAAGGCAGCCATTGGAAGTCATCAACACACTCTTCGGTATTCCTTTGGGATATATACTCTTCGGCTGTTATCAGGTTGTGGGCAATTTCGGCGTTGCCATACTGCTTTTTACTCTGGTAACCAAGGTCATATTCTTTCCTCTTTCGCTCTTGGCGCAAAAAAATGCCATCACTATGGTGCGCATTCAACCTAAACTCGAGGAGATCAAGCGCCGCTTCGAGGGCNNCTCTATAAAGATGAGCGCTACAGCATGTTCAAAGGCATGCTGCCGATGCTCATACAGATACCTTTGATCCTCGGACTCATCAACGTCATCTACAACCCTTTACAGCATCTGCTGCATTTCGATCATGAGACCGTTCGTATGCTGATCGATCATGCTTCGATGCTCACGGGCGTCTCCGTTCCCGATATGGGATACAGCGCGCAGCTCACAGTGATGCAGCTCGTTCAGGCAGACCCTACGGCCTTTGCCGGGGCGGGCGAGGGC
>DOMT01000230.1 GCA_003509825.1 Coriobacteriia bacterium | reverse complement strand
CGTTGCATCGGGCGCGGCCTTGCTGACGTGGATGCTCATCGAATGGTTGAAGGTCGGCAAGCCGACCTTGGTCGGAGGATGCACCGGCCTGGTCACGGGCCTGGTGGCCATCACTCCCGCCGCAGGATTCGTCGAACCCTGGGCGGCCATACTCATGGGGCTTGCAACCGCCATCGCCTGCTTTTTTGCCATCTCCTTTTGGAAGAAGCACTTCGGATACGACGACGCACTCGACGCTTTCGGCTGCCATGCGGTGGGCGGCATCGTCGGCGGCGTGCTCACAGGGCTGTTTTGCATCCCGCAACTTTCCCACACCGATAAAGGCGGGCTCTTCTATACCGGCGATCCCTCCCTGCTGGTTTCGCAGGTGTTGGGCATCGTGTTCACGGTCGTTTTCGTCGTCATACTCGCCCTTGCGATCGGCTGGATCGTCAAAGCGTTGTTCAAGGGCGACTTGCGTGTGTCCGAAAGCGATGAGGCCATCGGCCTCGATATTTCCGAGCACGGCGAAAGTGCGTATCCGGCATACGGAGGTCTGGACTAAACGCTTCGCCTCGGCAAACATTTTGCAAAACCCGAAAGATCAAACCCGAAAGGCACTGACATGAAACTCGTTACCGCAATCGTTCGCCCCGAAAAAATGGAAGTTCTCAAGGAAGCTCTCTTCGCAAACCAGGTGTCGGGGATGTCGATCTCCCAAGTACACGGCTGCGGCAACCAGCACGGCTGGAAGGAGTACTACCGGGGAACCGAGGTTTTGCTCAACACGGTTCCGAAGGTGAAGTTTGAGATCGTTTGCGCAGATGACGAGGTAGGCGTGCTCACCGATCTCATCGTCGAACACGCCTACACCGGAGCGGTGGGCGACGGCAAGATCTTCGTCTCGACCATCGATGAAATAGTGCGGATCAGAACCGGAGAAAAAGGCTCGGACGCCATTTAGGGCGAGGATTAAGTGCATTGGTTGTATTGCACTTTCGTGCTGCTCCGCCTTACATCGCTTCAAAAAGTCGAATCGGCAGATAATTACAAGCCCGGCTGATTGGCGCAAACATCCCGCTCCTCTGCACTCTCTTGTGTCCGAAAACATCCTGTGCCTTTTCGCACATTGCGCAGTGGCTGTGTTATGGTGAAGCCGACGGGGCGAATCCCGCCCGCCGACACGACAACCGGAGGACAGCGTGAAAAGTGGTGAGCTCGCAAAGCTGGCCGGCGTGACGCAGCGCACCTTGCGTCATTACCGAGACATCGGCCTGCTCAAAGAGCCGCAAAGAGACGGCAACGGTTACTGTGATTACCGCATGCAGGATCTGGCGCGTGTACTGCGTATCAAAAATCTCACGGCACTGGGGTTTTCGCTGGAAAAGACGGCGCAAATGCTTGCGAATCTCGATGACGTGGATAGCGATGCGGCCGTCGATTATCTCGATAATCTCGATTGTGAACTGGTAAAACAGATCGAGCTCATCGAGCAAAAGCGCAATATCATCGCCAAACTCAAGAAACATCCCGCCGCTGTCGACGTTCCCGCCGACAGCGCACGGTTGATAACCAGACTTGTTAATGAGGGGCATCTGCCTGAGCATATCGGAGTCGAAAGGGGTCTCATCGCGCTGGCCTCGCATCTCATCGATGAAGATGAGATGCATGAGATAGCGGGGCTCATCGATGTAGCCTCCGGAGAGGAGTTCCGGGAACTGTCGAGCAACATCAACAAGTGGTTCTTTGCCTTGACCCCGGATACGCCGGAAGAAGAGAAACGGAACTTCGTGCAGGCATCGCTCAATTTCATGGATCGGATCATCGGTGCACGGGACGTGGGCCTGGCAGACGAGAGTTCGCAGATGGCCTCGGATCTTTTGAATGTATATGTGGGCGAATCATACAACGCAGCGCAGGCCGAAGTGCTCAAACGCATCGAGGAGGAATACACCGCACGTCTGCTTTCGAAAGACGGTGCGGGCGACTGAGTCCCCCGGCTTTTCGGCTCCCTCCCCCGTCTTACGTTTTTCTAAACGCTTGCAGCGATAGGGGTTCCCGTCGCCGGGACACCATTCGAATCACCCCGAAATCCCGCTTGACCCGGACGTTGCGTCCGGGTGTTTACTCTTGCCGACGATAATCCTCGGACATAGGACACAGGCATGTTGAAAAAAGGCGCGGCAGTACGTTTTCTCATATCGGACGCTCTCTCACTCATCGGCAACTCGGTGGCGGCGGTGGTTTTGCCGCTGCTCATACTGGCACGAACGGGCGACCCGCTGGCAGCGGGAACCCTGTCGCTGGCCTGTGCCATTCCCCAGGCGCTGATGGGCGTTTTGGGCGGCGTTGTTTTGGACAAGATCAACCGGCGCCTGGTGTCCGTCGTCTCCGACTGCATATCGGCGCTCTCCGTCGCATTATTGTTGGTGGTCGATCTGACGCTCGGACTCAACCTCGGCTGGTTCATCGCGCTCGGAATCCTCGGTGCGATCGGCGATATCCCGGGAGTCACCGCCCGCGAAACCCTGTCGCCAAGTGTTGCAAAACATTCGGGTGTGGACCTGCAACGCTTCATCGGCATCGAGCAGTCGCTGCAATCGCTGTCGGTGGTCATCGGACCCGCCGTCGCAGCCCTGCTGATCGGCTTTACCGGCGGCACCTGGGCGCTCGCTGTTACCGCAGCACTCTCGCTCGGCGCAGCGCTGGTTACGCTCACGCTACCACGCACGATC
>DOMT01000083.1 GCA_003509825.1 Coriobacteriia bacterium | reverse complement strand
TTAACCTTTATTTATCGTCGCCGTAGCCATACGGGTGGGCTTCGGTCCATTTCCATGCGGTAGCTATTATATGCTCAACGTCATCATAACGGGGTTGCCAGCCCAACACGGAGCGTGCCTTGGTGGAGTCGGCGATGAGCGTATCGGGGTCACCGGGACGCCTCGGGCCCACCTCCTGCGGAATCGAACGACCCACCACCTTCTCGGCCGCATCGACGATCTGCTTCACCGAAAACCCGGTGCTCGACCCTAAGTTGAACACATCGGAGCGACCCTCCCGCGCAAGATACTCGAGCGCCAACACATGGGCACTCGCCAAATCAATGGGATGCACGTAATCGCGCACGTTAAAGCCGTCGGGCGTGGCGTAGTCATTCCCGAACATGGTGATTTTATCCTTCTTACCCAAGGCGGCAAACAGCACGTTGGGCACGAGGTGTGTCTCAGGGTTGTGATCCTCGCCGATCGCCCCGTCCTCCACGGCACCTGCCACGTTGAAGTATCTAAGCGCAACGCCCTTGATACCGTAAGCGGCATCGGCCCAGGCCATGATCTGCTCCATCTGCAACTTCGACTCACCGTAGGGGTTGATGGGCTTGGTGGGAGTGGTCTCCTTGATCGGCACCTCTTCGGGTATGCCGTACACGGCGGCGGTTGAGCTGAATACCAATTTGTTTACGCCGGTGTCACGCATCACTTCGAGCAGTTGCATCATGCCGTAGGTATTGTTGTCGAAGTACTTAAGCGGTTCGGTCATGGATTCGCCCACCAGCGAGAAAGCGGCGAAATGCACCACGGCGTCGGGTTTTTCCNNTTCGCACGGTTGCGGATATCGACCTCATAAAAGGCCACGTCCGGGGCAAGTGAAGCCCGATGCCCCGTAACCAGGTTGTCGACCACAACGACCTCGAGACCCTTCTCGCAGGCGTATCGAACAAAATGCGAACCGATATAACCCGCTCCACCGGCAACCAGAATTTTCATACATGCGCTCCTCACGTTATTGTTGTATCAGAGTATTTTATCGCTCTTGTGCCCGTTGCCGACAAGAAAGCTGAAATTGCAAAACACCTCCGACCCTGAAAGACGGAGGTGTTTGAAATCAAATAAGCTCATGTGGCTCGATCGAACGGTCGAAATGACCCCGGGCAGCCTGCTGCGATATCGCCACCCGTGTTCACGCCGCATCCGGTCGTCGAACGAAGCGATCCGAAGCCATTCCTTGCAGGGNNTAGCCCCCGGATCCTCCTCCGCCACCGCCTGTTCCGGTAGAGGCACCCGAACCCGTACCTGTGCTTGTGCCACCACCGGTACCCGTTCCGGTTCCTGTACCCGTACCTGTTCCGGTGCCGGTACCTGTGCCAGTGCCCGTTCCGGGGTTGGCGGGTTTATTTTTTGCCGCTTCGGCCGCTGCTGCGGCAGCTGCCGCCTCTTCAGCCTTCTTCTTGTCTTCCTCTTCTTTCTTCTTCTTGTCTTCCTCTTCCTTCTTCTTTTGCGCCGCGATTTCCTCTGCGGTCATGAAGGTGGCTTTGGAATCATAGGGAGGACTNNAGGCGACGTTCATGAATTGCTTCCACACCGGACAGGCATTATCACCGCCGACATTATCAGGGACATATTCTTGTGCTTTGGTACTACCGATCCAGATCGCCGTTGAGAGCTGCGGGGTGTAACCCACATAGAAGGAATCGGCGTAATCATTCGATGTACCGGTCTTGCCGGCCGATACCTGCCAGCCCAGATTGGCCTTACCGGCCGTTCCGCCCGTCACAACACCTTTAAGCACCTCGGTCGCAGCGTGGGCGACTTCGGGGGTCACCGCCTGCGTACCCGCCACCTCAAGAGCGTGATCATACACCACGGTACCCTCATGATCGACTATCTTGGTCACAGGGGTGTTGGGCATATATTTGCCGGCATTGGCAAGCGTACCGTAGGCGGTGGCCATCTCCAGGGTGTTTACGCCGGTTCCACCGAGGACCGCTGCCAAAACCGGTTGCTGTTCCGTCTGAAGACCCATACGATAAGCCGTATCGAGAAAAGCAGCAGCACCGAGCTTCTTGGCAATGCGCGCATAAGCGGTGTTGGATGACTTCCATGTAGCACTGGCCATGGTCATCGGTCCGTAATTACCGCCTTGGTAATTTTCCACCTTCCACCCCTCGGGGGTACCGTTATCGATGACAATCGGGCTAGAACCGGACACAGGTGTACTGGGAGAATAACCTTGCTCCAAAGCGGTGACCAGAGCAAAAGTCTTAAATGAAGAGCCGGCCTGCCTCTTCGTCTGCCAAGTAGTGTTCCACTGCCCACCGTTCTCGGCGTAGAAATCTTTGCCGCCGCGCATGGCGATGATGTAACCGGTTCTTGGATCCACACAGGCAAGCGAAACTTCGACATCCGGATTCCCGTTTGCCGCAAACAACGAGGCTTCTTTCTCCGCAAAAGCCTGCTCGGCAGCGGCCTNNATGCAAATCGATGGTGGTGTAGACGTTCAGTCCACCTTTGAACACCAGATCCTGCGAGAATCTCGCCTGTAACCAGTGCTTCACATACGACGTGAAGTAGGGTTCGGCGATGATACCGTCCACCGTGGTGGTCTTAACCACCAGGTTCAGCTCCTGAACCTTATACTCGGTCATCTCGGCTTCGGTGATGTAGCCGTTGACGTACATGCGATCGAGCACCATATTGCGTCTCGAAAGCNNCGCATTGTCGGGATAGGAGACGGGGTTGTTATAGGTCGGGTTCTGCGGAATACCCACCAACAGGGCCGCTTCGGGCACGGTCAGATCCGCGGCGTTTTTAGAATAATAATGCTGGGCGGCGGACTGGATACCCCAGGCACCGTCACCGTAGTTGATGGTGTTCATGTACATCATCAAGATGTCTTGCTTGGAGTACTGCTTCTCGAGTTCGAGGGCGAGAAAGGCCTCGCGCACCTTACGCTTGAGCGAGATGTCGGTTGCCTCCTCCTGCAGGATGGTTTGACGCACAAGCTGTTGAGTGATGGTGGACGCACCTTGGAGATCGCCACCGGTGAGGTCTACGACCGCAGCGCGGGCCATGCCGTAATAATCCACACCTTCGTGCTCCCAAAAACGCTCATCCTCGATGGCCACCGTGGCGTTAAACGCATTGGGCGACACCTGGTCGGATGTAACCGGCTCACGGTCCTGCGCATAAAACGATCCCAGGACGGTTACCCCGTCCGAAGCATAGACCGTGGTTTTGCGGGCAACATCGAAGTCCTTGACCTCAGAGACTTTGGGCAGATCCGTAAGCCAGGTTTGTACCAGGCCGTAGGCGCCTGCGGCACCGAATCCGAGAACTCCGACGATTGAGACGATTACTATTGCTACTACGAAAGGTATAATATGACGCTTGGGCTCTTGAGTCGCCCTCTTCCTGCGTGATGCCATTTTAACCTCCATTCAGGAAAGAACCTCATATTCTGCCATAAAACGGCCTTGTTTTCCACCGACCCCGAACTTGGAGCGTAGCTGTAAACCAATGATTGATTTAAAGACAGAGATACACATGCCGGAGCTTTTGGCTCCCGCGGGCAACCGCGATGCCTTTCTGGCCGCCCTTTCCGCCGGCGCCGATGCCGTCTATCTGGGCCTCGGCGACTTCAACGCCAGACGCAATGCCGCCAACTTCACCTTCGAATCCTTGGCCGAGTGTTGCGACCTCGCGCATCTGGCCGGCCGACGGGTCTTTCTCACCCTCAACACCCTGATACTGCCCGATGAAATGAATAAGGCACTGGATACCGCCAAAGCCGCCTGGGATGCAGGCGTAGACGCATTGATCGTACAGGACCTCGGGCTGATGCAGCGGCTGTCGTATGACATGCCGCAGCTCGAACTGCATGCCTCCACCCAGATGAACATCCACAACACCGCCGGCGTACGCCTAGCTGCCGAAATGGGTGCCTCGCGCGTTACCTT
>DOMT01000010.1 GCA_003509825.1 Coriobacteriia bacterium | reverse complement strand
GTGATCGGCCCGTGCTGCCCGGTGCCGTCGGACGGGCCGTGGGACACGGTGAGATTCAGAACCAACTCACCGGTGTCGGGGTGCGTCTCTATCTCCAAGGAGGTGATGTGTCGCTCGGGCACGGGCTCCAGCCAAACGCTTTGCCAGATGCCGCTTTGGGCGGTATACCAGATACCGCCGCGCTCCAGACGTTGCTTTCCGCGTAGCTGGACGCCGGTATCGCCGGGGTCGTAAACGCAGAGGGTCAACTCGTTTTCGCCATCGACCAAAACGTCGGTGATATCGAAGAAAAACGGCAGGTACCCTCCCACGTGCTCGCCTACAGACCTACCGTTACAGTAGCAGGAACAGGCGTAATCGACGGCCTCGAAATGCAGAAGGCATCGATCCGTCGTTGTAAAAACATTCAGATCGGACGACAGGCGAAAGGTCGTTTTGTACCAGAGTAGCTCGTCGGGTTTGAGCTGTCGGTTCACGCCCGAAAGGGGGGCTTCGGGAGAGAACGGAACCCGGATAGGGCCCTCGAAGTCGATAGGGGGCTCGGCCGTGCGCCAGGCGGTTACGGCATCGTCGACGGCGACAAAGCAATACTCCCACCGGCCGTCGAGCAACACAAAGCGCTCACGCGCAAACTGTGGGTGCGGATGTTGCGACTCGCGTTTGTCGTCTTCGGCCAACCGCTCTCCCCAGGGGGTGAGTAGCGGACGCAGTTCCACGTTCTCGGGTTTCTTGGGAGCGCTGGTAAAAACGCGTTTGAAATCAAGCATACGACGGGCTCCCTACTCGCTGTCCGTCGGCTGTGTGCCGCGCTGTTTGCCGATGAGGAAGAGCACGATGAACGTCAATACGGCGACGAGGGCACCGCCGAGAAATATCAACGACGAGGGCGTAAAGCCGTCTCCCACCACACCGAGTCCCACCACGCCCGAACTCGCGCTCAACGTTGAGCCGATCCACGGACCGATGAGCATCGGCACCAGCACCACCATGAAGATGCGGATGCCCTGAAACAACCCTACATGTCCGCCGGGGGTGTTGTTGCGCACCTCGGCGGCGAAGCAGGCCACGGCTCCGAGGTAACCGCTGAGCATCAGCACCGAACCCACGAATACCGAGATGCCGTCCTGCAAGAAAGTGAGCACGAGACAGCCCGCGATAAGNNCCCCGCCGATCGACCCGGCGGGCGTAGAGGATGGTAAAGATCGCCGCGATAACGATACCCGGTGCCATCACGAGCACGTAGTTCTCGCCGAGAATGTAGGGGAGGCGTAGATAAAGCACGTAGTAGGGCATGAATACCTGCAGCGCGGTGGCAAACACCAGGTAGGCGAGAAGCACCAGGTAAAGCATCTTGTTGGCGCCGATGGAGTTCGGACGAAATCCGTAAAACACATCGGACAGATAGCCACCGTCGCGCTTGCGCTCCGGTGTGGAGTCCTTCATCAACAGCAAGACCATCAGCCCCAAAACGATCACGCAGGCACCGATGATGGTAAAGAAGAGCGGGTAGTTGTAGGTGACGGTGCCGTCCTCGCGCACGATCATCAAAAACATCGCGCCTCCGAAGACCGCAAGCATCGCCAACAGCGGCATCGCGGAGTTCACACCCTCCACCTTGCCGCGGTTTTTGTCGGTGGTGATGTCGGTAACCCAGGCGTTGAAGCTTGCATCGTTGGCCAGGCTGCCGAAGAAGGTCATCACACAGTCGAAGATGATGGTCAGCGTAACGCCGAAGGCCAAAGCCGCCGCCAGGGTGCCGGCCAGTGTTTCCGAGATGGTTTGCAGGTAGGCGAAAACGATGATCGACACACCCCACAGTATGGTGCCGATACCGATGAAGATCTTGCGTTTGCCCACGCGGTCCGACCAGGCTCCGACGAAAAGCGTGGTCGCGGTGGCCGTGAGCGCCGAGGCCGATACCATCAGCGCCACATCGGATAGCGACGCGTTGAAGACATCCTGGATGAACAGGTTGAAGAAATTGTTCTCCAGCGCCCAGGCGACCTGCCCGACAAAGGCCAGCAGGATTATCAGCAGCCAGGATTTCTTGGTGAGCGGCCCGGGCGATGCAGTGGTGTCCGGCAAGGAAGTGTTTTCGTCGTTCATGGTCAGCCTCGATCTCAGGTAATGGAGCAGGGACTGGGACGGTGCGATGCTTAAAACATCAAATGCCTGTATAATTGCGCGACTGATTGTATCAATTAATGGGGCATGAAAGTCAATTGTGATATAGTGTTACCGCTGTTTTCGGCGGCTTTTTAAGGAAGCGCAAACAATAAGTCGGCACTTCCCCAAGCAAAAACACGGCTGATTGCCGATCCGGTTCCGAAGATGTCTTTTCAATCGGGGGGTTGATTCCTTTCCTGCGAAACGACAAGCCCCTTCGGCGAACCGGGCATGAGGCCTTTTCAACGTAGGTCCCCCGAATATCTGAAAGAAAGGCGAAGAACTTGGAAACCAAAAGCGTAAGAAGTGACGATAAGATCGAGCTGACCGTCACGCTGCCCGAAGAGGCGGTAAAAAAGCAGATCGATGCTGCGTATAAAAAAGCGGGCAATGTTCGCATACCGGGTTTTCGTCCGGGGAAGGCACCCCGTAAAATCCTGGAAAACTATTACGGAGGCAAGGAGTATTTTCTGGCCGAGGCAACGGACGGCCTCGTGCGCGAGACTCTGCCTTTGGCGGTGGACGCCGAGGGACACGTGCCGCTGGATAAGCCCGAAGTGGGCGAGATCGATCCGGTGGAGGAGGGCAAGTCGTACTCCTACTCGCTGAGCTACACCGTGCGTCCGCTGTTCGAGCTCACATCCTACGAGCCGCTGGAGATCGAGCTTGAGAGCGAAGAGCCCACCGCCGAAGAGATCGACGAGCAGATCGACGTGATGCTCAACTACTACGCCGAGCAGCGTGAGGTGACCGATCGTCCCGTGCAGGACGGCGACATGGTGACCATGGATATCGAGCTCACCGCCGACGGCGAGCGCGTCGAGGCCATGTCGGGCGAGAAGATCCCCTACATGATGGGTGGCGGCGTGATGCCCGCCTCCTTCGACGACAAGCTGGTGGGTGCAAAGATCGGCAAGGACCTGAAGTTCGACATCGGCTTCGAGGGTGAGGATATCGTTCCGAACTTCATCGAGCGTGATAAGAAATACCATGCGGAGATCAAGGTTTCGGCTATCGAGGAGCGGGTAAAACCCGAGCTCACCGACGAGTTTGCCAAAGAGCAGCTGGAGTTTGAGAACGCCGAGGACTTCAAGAAGCAGATCGCGGAGACGCTCAAGTTCAGAAAGACCACCGATCTGGCCCGCCTCAAAGAGAGCCGGANNCGGATCGTCACCGAGCTGGCCGAGCGACTGGATGGTGAGCCCACCGAGCTGCTGGTGAGCCAAACCGAGCAGGAAATCTACCGTGACTTCTTTGCCGCTCTTCAGCAGAGCGGGCAGAACTTCGACGCCTTCCTCTCCGCTCAGGGCATCACGCCCGACACCTTCAGGGAAGATATCAAGGCTCAGGCCGTCGAGCTCGCCTCGCAGGCTTTGGCTCTCGACGCGGTGGCCCGCCACCTGAAGCTCGAGGTTACCGAGGAAGAGATCCGCGCCGAGTTTGCGGCCAGCGGTGCCGATGATCCCGAAGCCTTGTTCGACAATTGGAAGGAAAACGGACGTCTCTCCGAAATCCGCGAGGGAATCCTGCGCATGAAGGCTTCCAAGCAGGTGAGCGAGGACGTGGTGATCTTCGAACCGGGCAAGAAGCCGGAGACGAAAAAAGCCGCCAAGAAAACGACCAAAAAGGCCGCTGCGGAAAAAGATTCCAAGGTGTCAACGAAAGATAGCGCAAAAGAAACAAAAGCCGATAAGGCAACAAAGTCTGATAAGGTCGAGAAAGCCGAGACCGTGCGTCCCGCCAAAGCCAAGAAAAAGGCTGATGACGAGGGTAAGGACGAGGCTTAAGACAAGCAGATAACAAAGGTTAGGCAGGAGATTCTCATGACCCACGAAAGAAACCGCTCAGCTCTGATTCCGTACGTCATCGAGCAGTCGCCCCGCGGCGAGCGCAGCTTCGACATCTACTCGCGACTCTTAAACGACCGCATCGTCTTTTTGGGTGAGGCCATCGACGACCACGTGGCCAACACCGTCGTCGCGCAGCTGTTGCATCTCGAAAGCGACGATCCCGAGAAGGACATCTCGCTTTACATCAACTCGCCCGGCGGCGTGATTACCGCAGGTTTGGCGATTTACGACACCATGCAGTTCATCAAGTGCGATGTCTCGACCNNCCGCGGTGCTTCTGGCGGCCGGCGCCAAGGGCAAGCGTTTTGCGCTGCCTAACTCGCGCGTGATGATCCACCAGCCTAGCGGTGGTGCCCAGGGTCAGCAGACCGAGATCGAGATCATGGCCAGGGAGATCCTCTATGCGCGTGAGCGTTTGAACCAGATTCTCGCCGACCATACGGGGCAGCCCCTGGAACGGGTACACGACGACACCGAGCGCGACAACTTCATGTCGGCCGAGGCGGCTCGTGATTACGGTCTGGTGGATGAGATCTTCTTTGCCAGGGATATCAAAAAAGACGACAAAGCGGATAAATAAAGCACAAAACGGTTAGGTTAAAGGAAGTACATGGCAGCTAAAAACGATAAATTCGGCTTCGGGGGTAGCGGTCGCAGCGTGTTCAACGGTTTCGACGGCCCGGGTGATGACGATTACGGTCGCGGCTTCGGCGGCGGTGGAGGCGGCGGGTTCGACGGCTTTTCCGACATTCGCTGCAGCTTTTGCGGCAAAGTCCAGGAGCAGGTGCGCAAGCTCATCGCCGGCCCCAACGTCTTCATCTGTGACGAATGCGTACAGCTCTGTGAGGAAATCATCGGCTACGACCTCGCTGATCAGGCGCGTGAGGTCGAGGAAGAGGGTTCTCTCAGCTTAGACGAGTTGCCTATTCCCTCCGAGATATATGCGGAGCTCTCCAAATACGTGATCGGGCAGGAATCGGCCAAGCGGGCGCTGTCCGTGGCCGTTTACAACCATTACAAGCGAGCCTCGCTCGGTGTTAATGCGAGCGACGATGAGGTGGAGTTGGCCAAGAGCAATATCATGCTGCTCGGCCCCACCGGTTGCGGCAAGACGCTGCTGGCTCAAACCCTGGCCCGCATTATCGACGTGCCCTTTGCCATCGCCGATGCAACTGCGCTCACCGAGGCGGGTTATGTCGGCGAGGACGTGGAGAACATCCTGCTCAAGCTGCTCACCGCTGCCGATAACGACGTCGAGGCGGCCCAGCTGGGCATCATCTACATCGACGAGATCGACAAGGTGGCGCGTAAGGCCGAAAATCTCTCCATCACCCGCGATGTGTCGGGTGAGGGCGTGCAACAGGCGCTTCTCAAGATCATCGAAGGCGTGGAGGCCAGTGTACCGCCGCAAGGTGGGCGCAAGCATCCCCAGCAGGAGCTGATCAAGATCGACACCACCAACATCCTGTTCATCCTAGGCGGTGCCTTCGTCGGTTTGGACAAGATCGTTTCCGAGCGCATCGGTAAAAAGGGCATCGGCTTTGCCGCCGAGATCAAAAAGCCGCACAGCCACGACACCTCCAAGATCCTGATGAAGACGCTGCCCGAGGATCTCAACCGCTTCGGTATGATTCCCGAGTTCGTGGGCAGGATCCCCGTGCTCTGTTGCGTGGAGGAGCTCTCGGAGGAGGATTTGATCCGCGTGCTTTCCGAGCCCAAAAACGCGCTGGTTAAGCAATATACGCGCATGTTCTCGTTTGAAGATGTCAAGTTGACCTTTACCGACGGCGCGCTCAAGGCCATCGCAGCCGAGGCTGTGGATCACGGCACCGGCGCGCGCGGGCTGCGTTCCATCTGCGAGAGAATCCTGCTGGACACCATGTACGACCTGCCCGGCAACGAAAACATCAGCGAAGTGGTGATAACGCCCGAGGCGGTGCGCGGAGAAAGCACCCCCACGATCGTTTATAAAACCGGAAGGAAATCTTCCGAGAAAGTTGCATCATAACCATGTCGGAGATAGAGGAGAACGAGTTGGACAAGGCCGCCTTGCCGAAGAATTATGACCCGAAGGAGATCGAAGGACCACTTTTCACCTCATGGTTCGAGGCGGGGGGTTTCGGCCGCGACGTAGCCGGTTTCGCCGATGCGGAAAAACCGTCCTACACCATCGTCATCCCGCCACCCAACATCACCGGCGTGCTGCATATGGGCCATGCACTCAACAACACCCTGCAAGACATCCTCACGCGCAAGGCGCGCATGCAGGGGCGTCCCACCCGCTGGGTGGTCGGCACCGACCATGCCGGTATCGCCACACAAAACAAGGTGGAGCAAAAGCTGGCCGCGGAAGGTAAGACCCGCTTCGACGTGGGGCGCGAGGCTTTTCTCGAGGCCTGTTGGCAGTGGCGCGACAAATACGGATCAACCATCATCGAACAGCTCAAATCCATGGGCTGTTCGTGCGATTACAACCAAGAGAAGTTCACCATGGATGCGGATTATGCCACCGCCATCCGCAAGGTTTTCGTCGATTGGTGGGGCAAGGGTCTCGTCTACAAGGGGCATCGCATCATCAACTGGTGTCCGCGCTGTACCACGGCGCTCGCCGACGACGAGGTTGAACACCAAGACGAAGCCGGGCATCTCTGGCACCTGCGTTATCCGTTGGTAGAGCCGGTGGGTGACATCGAGTATCTGGTGGTGGCCACCACGCGTCCCGAGACCATGCTCGGCGACACCGGTGTAGCCGTCAGCCCCGATGATGATCGCTACAAGGCACTCGTGGAGGCCGGGGCGCAGGTTCGCCTGCCGCTGATGGATCGCATCATCCCGGTTTTCACCGACGACTATGTGGATGCGGAGTTCGGTACCGGTGCGGTGAAGGTAACGCCGGCGCACGATCCCAACGACTTCGACATGGGACAGCGTCACGATCTGGAGCAGATCAACATCTTTACCGAGGAAGCCGTCGTCAACGAGAACGGTGGGCGTTTTGCGGGTTTGACCCGCGAAGAGGCGCGCGAGGCCGTGGTTGCCGCCCTCGAGGATCTGGGATTGCTCGACACACCCGAGGAGCACGATCACGCCGTAGGACATTGCTACCGTTGCGGCACCACCATCGAGCCCTGGCTTTCCGACCAGTGGTTTGTAAAGATGAGCGAGCTTGCGGCGCCGGCCATCGAAGCCGTGCGCACGGGTGAGGTCGTCTTTCATCCCAAACGCTGGGAAAACGTCTATTACCGTTGGATGGAAAACATCCGCGACTGGTGTATTTCGCGTCAGCTGTGGTGGGGTCATCGCATCCCCGTCTTTTATTGCGACACCTGCGGCTGGGTGGGAGCCTCCGAAGAGGATCTGACGGTTTGCCCCGAGTGCGGGGCGGCACTGCGTCAGGACGAGGATGTGCTCGATACCTGGTTCAGCTCGCAGCTCTGGCCCTTTGCCACGCAAGGCTGGCCGAGCGATGCCGGCTGGCAAGCCGAACTTGCGGCCTACTATCCCACGCAGGTACTCTCCACCGCGCGCGACATCATCTTTCTCTGGGTTGCCCGCATGATCATGTCCTCGATGAATTTTCTCGACGGGCAGGTGCCCTTCAGGGACGTGATCGTGCACCCCACGGTGTTGGATAAGCACGGAAACATCATGTCCAAATCGCGTGGCAACGGTGTCGACCCGCTGGTGTTGATCGATAAGTACGGTGCCGATTCGATGCGTTTCGGCTTGGCCCTGCAGGTCACGGGAGCGCAGGATCTCAAGTTCGACGAAGAGAAGATCATGACCATGGCGCGCAACTTCAGCACCAAGGTCTGGAACGCCTCGCGCTACGTGTTGATGAATCTCGAGGACTTCGACGTTGCTGCAGTATCCGACAAAGAGACCGGGCGCGTTACCCCCGAGGCGGTAACCGATGCCGATCGCTGGATACTGTCGCGCTTGGCCCGCTTGACCCGGGAGCTGGGTGAAGGTCGCGAAGGTTATGACTTCGGTGTCATCGCCCGTGCGCTTTACAGCTTCTTTTGGAACGAGTTTTGTGATTGGTACATCGAACTCTCCAAATCACAGCTCAATCTAGGCAGTGAAGAGCGCCTGGCGGCCCAGCGCAATCTGGTGTTCGTGCTGGACAACGCGCTGCGCATGCTGCACCCGTTCATGCCCTTCATCACCGAGAAAATCTGGCTCTCCCTACCGCACGGAGACGATCGTCCGTCGCTGATGGTGGCCGAGTGGCCCTGCGGCGAAGACTTCGCCGACTTTATCGACGAGCGTGCCGAGTGTGCCGTTGAGCAACTCTGTGCCGTAGTGGGAGCGGTGCGCGCAACGCGTGCTCGTTACGGTATATCCCCGAAGCATCCGTTGGGTGTGATTGTCAAGACCACCGGCGACGATGCCGCTACTGGATCGGAGATGCTTTTCGCGCAGGCGAGTCAGATAGAATCCCTGGCACGTACCGCGAGCTTTACGGTATCGCCGTCCGCCGAAAAACCGGCACATTCCTCGGTAACCATCGCGTCCGCTCTGGAGATCTACATCGTGCTCGAAGGCCTGGTGGACTTCGATGCCGAGCGCGCCCGTTTGACCAAAGAGCGCGATAAGAAGGCCGTTGACCTGGAAAAACTCAATAAAAAACTCAACAACGAAGGCTTTTTGGCCAAGGCCGATGCCGCGGTTATCGAGAAAACCCGTGAGGACGCCGGCGAGCTGAAGATTTCGCTGGAACAACTCGAGCAACAGCTGGCCGATCTGGGGTAGACTGGTAGGCGGCAGATTACATACCCGACGCGTGCATGGATGGGGCACACGCGAGATGAAGGCTAGGGAAGCACCGATCCATGATTCGGTATAAAGGCGATCGATCGGCACTTCCCGGGTAGTTGAGAGGAGGATCCATGGCAGTAGATAACCAAATGACTGTCGATGGGATCGGAAAAAGCAAAGAACCCGGCGAGTTGATTTTATTGATCGCCGATCACTTGGATTGGGCCGATGAAAAAGAACACCTGACCTTGTTGCAGAACAAGATCAATGCTTACGCACTGTTTATCGAGTCCAAACAGTATAAAAACATCTACGGTGACGACGATTTCAGTTCATTCGTGATACAGATCATGTATCTACATACACCGTCCGAGAGGGCGCGAAAATTCGTGGTGGCTGCGGGGGAGTATTTGAAATCGCTCAACATCCGTATCATCACCGATACGGTGGGGTAGCGGCGGAGTCACACGATGTCACCTACAAGCGACGACGTTTTGCAGGCAACATCCTACGGTCATGCCCTGTCCGTGCTCGGCGAGGCGTTGGCCTTCGGCATCGAGCCGTCATTGGTCGGAGTCACCGCGCTCACCGATCTTCTCGGTAGACCGCAGGATCGTTTTACCTCTCTTCAGATAGCCGGCACCAACGGCAAATCCTCCACCGCTCGTTTTACGGCGGCATTCCTTCGTTCGCAGGGCTTCAAGGTGGGGCTTTACACCTCTCCCGAACTGATCGAATATCCCGAACGCATGGAGATCGACGGCTGCGTCGTCTCGCACGAGTTGTTTGCCGAGGCGGTCCTGGCAGCCGACCGGGCGGCGCAGGAGGCGATCACGTCGGGGCGCTGCAGCTCCCTTACGGAGTTCGAGTTGCTCACGGCGGCGGCTCTGTGGCTGTTTGCCGAGCAGGGCGTGGATTTCGCCGTACTCGAAGTGGGCTTGGGCGGCCGTT
>DOMT01000122.1:2416-3166 GCA_003509825.1 Coriobacteriia bacterium | reverse complement strand
CTCGCAGATCGCGAGTGTGAAGAGTAGTAAGTATGCACAATACGAGGAATATCAGGCATATCTCGCGTATCTTGCGTATCTTGCATATCAAGCCTATATTTAAGCATGCATAAACAAGGCGATACAGCAGGTGTCTGCAGTGTCAACGGCCATGTGAAAATGTATGAAAGTGGTCTTTGGGAAATGTGGAGCCGTGAGTTGATGGGGTGTCGACCATCGGATATCTTTGTCTTGCTTGCCTCGATCATGTCCTCTGCCGACTCCATTTGAAACATCCTGTAGAAATCCTCCTGCCTTGTTGCCTATAATGGCAATAGCTTAAATGCAGGCTGTTGTTGGGGTTACCTTGGAGGAGGTCGCGATGTTTTGTCCGAAGTGTGGGGCACGGGCTCTCGAAGGAGCCGCTTTTTGTGCGGAGTGCGGATCGTCTCTGACAATCGAGGAGGCCAAAACTCAGGTTGTCGACCCTGCAAATGCCTCTGCATATCCGCCACCTTTCGACCCTGTTGCTCCCGGGCAATACGCAACCGGACCGGTGCCGATACCAGGTATCGCCCCGCCTGCCGAGTATCAGGAGAAGCCCAAGAAGTCTAAGAAGGGCCTGATCGTCACCCTCAGTGTGGTGGGAGGGCTGTTGTTGATCGCTGCCATCGCTTTCTTCGCCTACAACGCCTACATCACCGGTCAATACAATCAGGCACAGGCGTATTTCGATGCAGGCGACTATCAGGCGGCGGAGGACGCGTTCAC
>DOMT01000122.1:1782-2403 GCA_003509825.1 Coriobacteriia bacterium | reverse complement strand
CGAGGCGGCGCAGGCCCTCTACGATGCAAAGGATTACGAGGCGGCACGGGATGCCTTCGATGCTCTCGGCGACTTCGAGGACTCCGAAGACATGTCGGCACTCTCCACGGATTACATCAATTATCTGGCAGGGCAAAAATACTTCGAGGACGGCGATTATGAGGCCGCGCGTCCCGTTTTCGCCCTGCTGGCCCTCGATGACTTCGAGGATGCGTCGGAGTGGGTGAAGAAAACCGACTACGCGCAAGCTGCTGTGCTTTTCGATGGCGGCGACCTTTACGGGGCTTATCTCTCATTTAAAAAACTGGGTGCCTACAGCGACTCCACGGAGAGAATGGCTGCCTGCACAACGCCGGCTCCCGCCAACGGAACGATTTATTTCGACGGCGGCTTTGCGTCGAGCACCTCCGAGTTGGTGATAGATGGCAGCTCGATTACCCAGGCCAGCTACTTCAAGCTTTATAGCGGCGACACGTTGGTATCGACCTTTTGGGTGAGCCCCGCCGGATCGGTAACGCTCGGATTGAGATCCGGCACCTACACGATCAAAGAGGCTTGGGGTGATCCTTGGTTCGGCGAGGAGGTCATGTTCGGTGATGAGGGATACTATACGATCATGAC
>DOMT01000122.1:223-1680 GCA_003509825.1 Coriobacteriia bacterium | reverse complement strand
GATACCGCGATTCTGCGAAATGGCTCCGGCCGTTTCGCAGGGTCGGAAACCCTGATAAGCCTATTTATCGATGACGAGTTCCTTAAACTTGGCCGCGAGAAAGTCGTTTCCGAGTGCCTCGAGTTCCTCGTAGGCTTCGAGAAGCTTTTTGCCCTCGGGGGTGAGTTCGGAGCCGCGGGCGCCGTTACGGTCGATGAGATTGAAGCCGAACCCCGCCTCGGTCTCTTTGACGATGCGCCAGGCTTTGCTGTAGGCCATGCGGATTTTCTTTGCCGAGGCATTGAGGGAGCCGTACTTTTCCACGCCTCGCAAAAGGGTTGAAACGCCTTTTCCGAAGGTGCCGCTTTCAACTTGCTTTCCTGAATAAAAGGTCAAACGCAATTGAAGGTCGATATGCTTCATACTCTTCATGGTGTTCGCATCTTCTTTCCGGTCGTTTCGTGTGTGTCGGGCCGGATTTCATTTCGCACCCGTAGGGGCAATTCTACCACTCTATCTATAACGAAAACAATGCAAGATGCTTCTATGATATCGGTAGTATCACGGATTGCAGGGGAATGCTTTTCCCCGAAGCCCCGATCGCCGTCGCGACTGCGGATTCCAAGCCCGAGCAACACGGCACCTCCATGCGCACCACCGTGATGGAGGTGATGTCGTTTTGGGCAAAGATCGCCGTCAGCTTCTCGCTGTAATCGACGGCATCCAGCTTGGGGCAGCCGATGAGTGTGATCTTCCCGCGCATGAAGTCGGCATGGAAGTTGCCGTGGCTGAAGGCCGTGCAATCGGCGGCGATTAAAACGTCAGCGTCGTCGAAGTAGTGCGCATTCGTAGGCACGAGTTTGATTTGAATCGGCCATTGCCGCAGTTCGGAAGGGAGGGGAGCACTGTCGGCCGCTGCGTCATCGGTCGGCTCTGCCGGTGCTGTTTCGCTCGATCTCGCCCGCGCACCGGGGCAGCCACCGGACGTGTGGTCGGGTGCATTCGCGACCTGATCTTTGCCCTCCATGTGCCGCTTCACGGCCTCCTCATCAAACGCCGCCGCCTCACGCTCCTCGAAAGCGATGGCTCCGGTAGGGCAGACGGGCAGGCAGTTACCGAGCCCGTCGCAATAATCGTCCCGCATCAGCTTCGCCTTGCCATCCACCAGTGCGATGGCACCCTCATGGCAGGCCTCGACACACAACCCGCAACCGTCACAGAGTTCCGGATCGATGGTAACTATGGTTCTCAACATGGCTCTCCCTTTCACGTTGCTCGTTGCCGATGATAACGATTGTAAGCTGGGAGAAAGGGTGGTGTATGTTGTAAATACAACACAGTTGACACCGGTTTATGTGGAATCTGACACACTTTAGACCTTCGGTAGTTATAGGATGATCGGCAGGAGGTCCCCTTAATCAGCTTCCTTTACCTTGCGATAGATCTCGATTGCCTCGCTGAGTCGTTTCTCATACCGG
>DOMT01000122.1:0-149 GCA_003509825.1 Coriobacteriia bacterium | reverse complement strand
CCACCAGATGGTAGATAGTGTCCCTCCGCCCAACAAACCGATAAAGGCCATCGTATTCGTAAGCCTTTTCCAGTGCACGGCAACCATGAGCAGTATTGCCAGGATCGCTTTTATTTGTGCGGCTCCCATGAGCGTATTGAGAAGGGAGG
>DOMT01000137.1 GCA_003509825.1 Coriobacteriia bacterium | reverse complement strand
CTGGAGCGGTAACTCATACCGACATATCGAGAGCGGCGCTCCTCTAGGAAATCGGATGGTCGAGCGCCCACCGTCTACCGTACTTCGTCATTTCATCTTTATATATTCCCTGGTTTCGATCATGGATCAGTTTTCCACTGGTGATACCGGGAAAGAATCTGCCCCCGGGGCAATACGTGTCGATTGCCCGCCTTACCTCCTTTCTGATCTCGTCTTCGCCGGCACCCTCAACATCAATCAAAGCTCCATCGATACCGCCGGTCATGGCAAGTTTTCCTTCGACGATACGCTGAACTTCAACGATATCATTTTGAGGAATCACGCCTTGCCATACGTCAATTCCCATGTCGACCATGTCCTTTACAAGCGGCATGCAATAGCAATCGGCGTGATGCATGAAGATCATTCCGTTTTCATGCGCAGCCTGAACGATTTTGGTATGCAAAGGTTTTATCATACGACGCCATAAATCCGGGCGAAGAAAGACATTGGTTTTCGAGCCCCAATCATCTTGGAAGAAAAGGATGTCCGGGTGTATCTCCGCGGCAATTCTGGTGATGTATTCGATCTTGAAATTCGCTCTCGCTTCCAGAATTCCCATCACTTCTTCTTCGTGTATCAGATAATTCACCAGTGCATCCTCAAACCCCATCAAATGATGCGAGCGCTCAAAGAGACCTGCGGTATTAAAGACCCCGACAAGCCTTTCATTTCTGTCGATTCGAACTGCCTGCTCGATTGCCGAAGACCAATCGAAACTGTCGATGTCAGGCACCACCAGCTGCTCTTCCCAATTCTCAATATCATTGATAACCGAGCCACCAGGCCTTTCGTGAGGGTGCTTGCCCGGCGACCCGGGCAGAAAAATAAACTCCGTCTCCCACGAATCCGTATGTATCCTACCGTCTTGGGGAACCCTGTCGGCAAGCCAGGCGGGATCCTTGATATAGGTGATCGCATCGATGAAATCACCGTAATAATCCGGTTGTCGTCCTTCATAAATCGCCATTGCGTTTTCGCGTGGTGTAAGCATGCTGCTTCTCCTTCAGAGGTTTTGTCTCATATATCGACTTCATTTCGGGCTTGCAAGCTGAACAAGATCGACACCATGAGCAAAATACTACAGAGAGGCAGGCAGGAACATTCCTTGAATATCCTAATCTTTACAAAACCGGATTAGCTGCATCATGTAATGAGGTATTAGCCGAATTGGATAATACCGTTTCGGGATTTTCCCGTCCCGCTATGCTCGAAATTCTCAATCGCCTCTATCAATTCCTGGCGGGTATGAACTCCCGTCTTACGATAGATGTTGTAAACATGCGCCTTCACCGTATGACCGGAGACGAAGAGAATGCCTTCTATCGCTTTGGTTGAATAGCCCTTTGCAAGGTGTATCAGCGTCTCGCGTTGCCGCGGGGTAAGCTCATGATGATCCGCAAAACGCTCACACCGTTCCTTCCAGTAACCGGGTTTCCGTGCCGGGAAAAGATTGGCTTCATCGTCTCTTTCCGCCTCACTGTGCTCGGTAAAAGGAGAGTAGTTGTCCCGGAAGAAAAATATCTGCAATATGATGAACAAGATGACAACGATGCTCAGCACAATGGGTGAGAGTATATTCCCGCCCAGCGTTGTGCCAAACACAAGGTAGGCGCACACGTAACCCAAAGAACAACCGATCGTATCACCCAACCGCCCGAAAGCCATGTTCGCAAAAGGTCTCAATCTATATACGTGCATATACTCACTTACAGCCGACCAGCAGACAATTTCATCGAGCATGGCTATCAACATCATGAAGCCCAAACATGCTATTCTCAACTCGATACTTATGTAGGGTAAAAGGAGAAGTCCTACGGCGGCTGTCGGGGCGAGGATCCTGATTATTTCCCTGACTTCGAATCGTTGATCGTGGGTTGCATCATGGGTCTTGTATATCGCGGCGCAGATCATAACCAGCAGANNACCAAGCCGGTTGCCGAACCCTCGGCGATCGAGGCCGAGTATAAAACAAATCCTATGAGGAAGTTATTTGCGACCATCGCGGTGGCTGAGCGAAGAAGAGCCTGCCCGTCAGGTGGCTTCGTATTGCTGAAAAACTGTACCCGTTCCTCCCTCAATGCCGATCTCCACCAAACAAAGAAAAGCGCTATCGAAATTACGGGCAGGACGACCATGGTGATCTTTACCATCTCAATCCTAAAAAGGTAAAGCACGGCAAGCATGAACAAGCTCTGGACCAAAACCGCCAACGGCGGATATACAGCCGCCGGCTTATGGCTGAGTCCTGAGAGAAAAATGCCCCATAACGCAAGCAGGAAGAGTCCTCCGAAACCGGCAACAACCCAGATCACGGGCAGCATCTGACCAAACACCCCCGAAGAGAACATGACTATTCCGGGAAGGGGTAGGAGAATGCAGAGCACAATGCAGATGATCATGATCGCCGGTTTTTCAGATAAGGATCTGGAAAACACCCAGAGAATTCCCGCAGATATCAACTGGCCGACAAAAAAGAAAGGGACGATGCCTATAGCGTATGCGTCACCGACCTTGTTCACCCCGAGGGCATCGATGATGATGAGAAAGACCCAGGAAAGATACATCGAAAACCCGAGAACACCGAGCCCATCATACTTATTGGCAAGGTAGTCACCAAAAGCGGATCCCGAAACCTCTGATTCCCGACCATGATTCGTGCTTTCGTTCTTCTCCTCCAGCCCCATACGCTATCCTCTCCTTCGGCAAACCGGGCAACACATCGCGAGTAATACAANNTTTCGACTTCAGATAAATCTCGTACGGAGCATCCGCCCCCATCAAGAGCCTTTATAGCTCGTTCGAAGTTGCAGAAAAGAAAAAGCCAATGAACCGGTAAACGACAGTAAACCATGTGATATCGCTCTTGACAATACCCTTTCAGACTAACTTGATAACACGAGATAGTGCAGGTTAGGAGATTCGCATAATAGACGCTAAAGCTATCTTCTGAGCCAAAAAACCACAAGTTTTAGGAAGTGGGTTCAATGTACAAAGCCTTTGAGACGGTTTACGTTTTAAAAACGCCGGAAGGGGGTGAAGGATACGCGCAAAGACCCGAAAACATGAGTAAGAAAGGATGGTTGATATGGGAAGACCTGATCTACCGGTAACCTGGGAAGAGGATGGTTACACGGTAACGAGAACGACTGCCTGGTCGGCACCGGGGTGTCACGCCGGCTGTGGAATCGTTTGTTACGTAAAAGATGGAAAGCTGGAAAAAGTGGAAGGCGACAGGGAAAATCCTTTTAACCAAGGACACATCTGTCCTCGCTGTGCGGCCTTACCGGATGTCGTGAACAGCCCCGACCGTTTGCTTTACCCGATGAAGCGCGACCCTTCCGAGCGCGGCAATCCCGATGCGTGGGAACAGATTAGCTGGGATGAGGCGCTGGATCTGATCTACAACGAGATGACAAGGCTCGGCGAAGAATACGGAAGGCACACGCTCCAGACCTTCTGTGGCACCGGACGCGATATTCTCTGGCAGTCGCAGCGTCTTGCTTATTCGATGGGCACCCCCCATGTAGAGAGCTACTCTTCCGGGCTTGCCTGCTGGATGCCGCGCCTTGTGTCCTACAACGTGAGTACGGGTGGCTACATGATGCCCGACTGTTCGGAGTGTCACGAGGATCGTTATGACCACCCTGATTTCAAGATTCCTGAAGTTATCGTTGCATGGGGCAGCAATTGTGTCGCCTCGAATTCCGATGGCTATTTCGGCGACTGGCTTGTGCAGGTGGTACGCAGAGGCTCCAAGCTGATTGTCGTCGACCCCCGTCTCACCTGGCTTGCCGCGCGCGCGGACATCTGGATTCAACCTCGTCCCGCCGTCGACTCCGCCATCGCCATGGCGATGCTCAAAGTCATCATCGATGAAGACCTTTATGATCACGATTTCGTCGACAGATGGACGTATGGCTTCGATGAGCTCGTGGAGCGGGCGAGGGAGTATGACTTCGATGACTTATGCGAAAAAGCCTGGGTACCCAAAGAAAAGATACTGGAGGCGGCCCGTGTCTTTGCCGCAGGCAACAACACAGCCGTTCAGCTCGGTCTTGCCCTGGACATGCAGCGCAACGGCATCGGAGCGGTAAGATCGATCATCACTATGTTGGCCATTTGCGGAAATATCGATCAGCCCGGTGGGCAGATATTCACCGGAGCTCCTTTTGATTTCCATTATTTCAGCTGGGGATACGACGAATTACCGGAAGAGGTTCAGAAGATGGTTATCGGGTACGACGAATACCCTTTCATCAGAATGGGTATGGTTCTCGACCAGCCCGATCTTGCCGTCGTCCAAGCCGAAACGGAAGAACCTTACGGTTTTACCGGAGCCATCATGATGGGAACCAATCCTTTGGCCTGCATGAGCAATGCCGATTTAAATCGCGTGTATCCCGTACTGCAAAAGCTTAAGTTCATCGCAGTTGCAGACTGGAGAATCACCCCCACCATTCAAATGTTGGCCGATGTCGCACTACCTGTTGCCATGTTTGTCGAGAAGGTCGGTGTAATCGCAAAGCGAACCGGTGCGTTTGCCATCTCCCCCATTGCCGGTCTCGATATACAAGGTGAACCGAAGAGTGACGCGGAGATAGTGCTTAATCTCGGAAGGCGCTTCAATGAGAATATGTTCCCTTACAAAGATGTGTATGAGCTGTTTGACTTCCTGATTCTGAAGTCCGAAGCAAAGTGGACCGAATTGCGGGAGAATCACTGGCTGTATCCCGGTCAGGAATATCTCCGCCACGAAAAAGGGCTATTGCGTCCGGACGGAAAA
>DOMT01000120.1:5588-5769 GCA_003509825.1 Coriobacteriia bacterium | reverse complement strand
CGGGCACCGAGATGACGACCTTGAGTCCGCCCGTGTAGCCGTGTTCGCGACAAACCGCTTCGCAGACCTCATGGATCGAGCGGCGGGGCACGCTGTTGATGGCGGCGGCACCGACGGTTTGGTCGAGCCCGGCTTTGGTAACCCGACCGACGCCCTCTCCACCGTCGATTTCGATCCCTTC
>DOMT01000120.1:0-5573 GCA_003509825.1 Coriobacteriia bacterium | reverse complement strand
GGGATCATCGCCGCTGTCTTTGCGGATGGCGCAGGTTGCCTGATCAGGCGAGAAGTCGGCGTCTTGAACAGCCAGGGTCAGGGGAGTGCCGTTAACGGTCGTGAAGTATACGTCTTCAACGACCTCTTGGGTCAGCAGCATCGTCGTTGCAGCCTGGGCCGCCGCCGCCGCACAGCTCCCGGTGGTATACCCCCGGCGCAAAAACTTNNCCATCCACCAATCGTGTCTTCACGTTACGGCAAAGCTCCTCTCATCCAAGCGATCCGGGTCCTTGATCCTTCGGTAAACGATACAAGGAACATTGCCTACGATCGAGATAGTTCTTAAACTCGGCGATCGTTTTCGGTCGTGCGTCTGCGCCCGAAGCATCAGGATCGGAATGCCCCTCCGGCTTCGAGAGCGTTTGCTTCAAGGACTCATAAACCTCATACAGCAGAGGTCGCTTGAGGCCTGCCTGCTTAAGCACTTCGGTTGCCGCGAAAACCTTCTCGGGGGTATCGTCGGCGAGGATGCAACCTTCGGAGAAAACTATAACACGCCGGGCGATGCGGTAGGCGAAATCAACATCGTGCGTGGAGATGACGATTGTGATTCCCGCTCGGTTGAGCTCGTTTAAGAGGGCTTCCAGAGCCTCACTGTTTTGCGGATCGAGTGAGGCCGTCGGCTCATCGAGTAAGATCATCGAGGGAGACATGGCCAGGATGTCGGCGATGCTGACGCGCTTTTTCTCGCCACCGCTGAGATATTGCGGTGCAAAGTCGCGGTATTGTGTGATATTCATCTGCTTGAGTGCTTCGTCCACCCGTCGCTTGACCTCTTCTTCGCTAAGGCGCAGGTTCATCGGTCCGAAGCTGACCTCGCTTTCCACCTTACCTGCGATGATCTGACTGTCGGGGTCCTGAAAAACCAACCCCACGCCCTGGCGTAAGGTGAGGATGTCCTCCTTCTTATCGGTGATTTTTTTGCCTCGGTAATACAAGGAGCCGCTTTGGGGACGGAGCACGCCGTTGCAGCAGAGGAAAAAGGTGCTCTTGCCTGCACCGTTGCTGCCGAGAATCGCTACCATCTCGCCCTCGGCAAAGGCAACCGAGACCTTGCGCAATGCCCGGTAGGATTCGCTATAACTGAAGTCGATCTCCTCAACCTGTAGCAATGTATCATCCATGATCCCGCTCACATCACTCACTCTCAATAGGGCAACAGGGTCGGCAGCAGAAACGACGACAGACACAGTCCGAGGCAGGCCGATACCAGGCATACCGCAACCACCACCTGCGCGGCCCCGATAGGCGCCGGGTGTTCTAAAAAGACGATACCGCCACTGTAACAGCGGCTCTCCATAGCATCGTAATTCCTGGACGCGAAATGATAGCTGCGTGAAAGCAGGCTCGAATATATCATGCCGGTGGAGCGAACATTGTTGCGAAAGTTCCGAAATCCCAGACGACTTTTGGCGGCGTCTCGCATTTCGCGATGCACGGACAGCAGGATAAAGAGGTAGCGGTAGATGAGGTACATCAGATCTATCACCACTTCGGGGCAGTGCAGGCGCCGCAAAACACCGATGATCTCCGACATCGGCGTGGTAAGACCGATCAGACACAGGCAACTGACGGCTCCCATCGCCCGGCTGACAACCAGCGCGGCAGTCGCCTGTGTGTCGGGTGTGACCGACAACCAAAACCCGAATACGTTGAAGCTGAGGAGTCCGAGCGGTTCGGACGAAACGGCAAAGAGCAGTGCCAGGGTGCCGATCATCAAAAACGAGATCGGCAGCGCCAGCACACGAACGTAGTGATGAAGCGACAAGCCACCCGCGCAAACAGCAAGCAAACACACCACCACCAGTAAGAACAGTCCGGTAAACACCGTTTGCGAGGCAACACATGAAATCATCGCAATAAGCAGGGCGCTTAATTTGAGTCCCGGGTTGACTTTGTTCAAACGTGATATCTGCGCCAGGACGTCGATGGAGAGCGTGTTGTCATGATGGTGTCGGTTCAGCAGTGCGATCAGCACGCCCAAAACGATGCAGAGCGGGATCAGGGCAGGCAACGGCAGCTTTCCGAAGAAGAGCAGGAAAGCCACCGCTGTGGATAGAACCGCCGTTATCAAATCTCGATCCTGCTCTGCACGGTAGGTCCGATTATTGTGCGGACGGAGAGCCGGCGTCGGTGCCGAGGTTGTATTTCTTGCGTGCCACCAGGTAGCCGAAGCAGTAGGCTAAAATGCCCACACCGATACCGGTTTGGATGGAGAACAGCAACGACTCCATCTCGCCGGGTAGCTCACCACCGATAAGTGTCTCCATAATCGGCGTAAACCAGGGTTCCACTTCTTCTTCCTCCACCCCCTGGATCTCGGCGATGACTCCACCGCCCTGTCCGTCGGTGCCGGCATACTCGATGTTGCCGCCATCGGTGCCGATGATGAACAGGGGTGCGAAAACGATGACGACGGCAAGAACGATTAAAACGATGACCAGTGCTTTATTGTTTTTCATGACTGCCTCGCCTCCTGAAAGTTAAAGGATGTGCCCTTGAACTCCTTGGCGGCGAAACTTTGCATACCGATGATGATCAACACGGTGAGAATGCCTTCGACGATCGCCAGGGGAACCTGTGTGGGCGCAAAGACGGCAAGGAACTTCAGCGCGCTGGCCATGATGCCGCCGACCTCCGAAGGGTAGGCCAGTGCCAGCTGAAAGCTGGTAACACAGTAGGTGAGAAGGTCTCCCAGGGCGGCGGCGATGCCGATGGCGAGTAGCTTGTTCACCCTTAGCATGACGAAGCCCCTGTAGAGCGTCCAGGCGATGATCGGGCCGGCGATAGCCATGCTGAACGCGTTGGCTCCGAGGCTGGTAAGACCTCCGTGCGCCAGCAGGGTGGCCTGGAAAATCAAAACGATCAGGCCCAGAATGGAGGTGATGCCCGGGCCGAAGAGAACGGCACTGAGTCCGGTGCCGGTCATATGGCTGCAGCTGCCGGTGACGGAAGGAATCTTCAGCGACGAGATCACGAAGATAAAGGCGCCGGACATGGCCAGCAAGATGAGTATGCGGGGATTATCCTGCGATAGCTTGCGCAGGCGGATTACGCCCATCACCATGAACGGAATGCAGATCACTCCCCAGATGACACAATATTCGATCGGGAGGTAGCCCTCCATGATATGCATACCCAGCGCAGGCGTGGGAAGCGAGAGAAATATCGCGAACACGACGGAAACCGCGAGTATTCTCTTTTCGAACAAACTTAACTTCATAGACATAGGTACTCCAATGAACTTCCTCTTACATTCCCAACCTGTAACATCGTGTTGACGCTACGGGATTTGATGCGAGGCCCGAGACGGGTTTCGCAAAACGAGACCTCTTAACCGTTGGCTAAGAGGTCTCGTCTAGGGTGATCCATTGTACATACTCACCATAGTACCTCCTCTATCGACCGTAGATGTGTACTTCCCGGTAAAACAGGCAGTTCTTCTGACTCAGCTTCATCGTTCGTTCAGCCTTCCCGGGTATAAGCCCAGTGGCGTGAAAAACAAACTCCACTTCACAGCGGCGGGACCGCGTAGGAATTGCACCTACTTCTCTTTTCACCATAGCTTCATCAATCGGAGAAACCATGGACCTGTTCTATCTATTAGGTTGTGACGCCAGTATACGATAATCCTGTATGAAGGAGGAGCAGGACGCGTTTTTCCCCGGGAACGTGCAGCAGAAATCGGCGTTAGGCGTATTGCAGGATAACGAGTGCATAAAAACGTTTTGGTGCGCGCAAATCGTAGATGTGGCTCGGCATCCGCATGCTATCTCAACAGGTGCTATCCATGAAGCATACGGAGCTCAGCGCGACAGCACTTCTTTGACATGCGCTGCATAGAGTTCACGCGTGGGTAGATACTCGCCCAGACCCCGCATCACCACTTCCACCTCGTAGCCCTCGTTTTGCAGGATGGTCTTCCAGCTCTCATCCTCGTCGCTTGCCTCGTCGATGGTGGCGTGGTCGCCCGCAACCAGCATCAGTGGCGTGAGCATGACTTTTTCGTACGAGCGCTCTTTGAGTTGCATGACGATTTCGGCGATGCCCGGCCAGGTTTCCGCGGTGCCCACGAATATGTCGTCGCGCCCGATCAGCCTGAAGGCCGTTTGTAGGGCGGCATAGATCGGATTGACGTGATGCTTGCTGCCGTGGCCCATCATCGCCACTGCAACCTTGTCGGTAACGGGGAAGGCGTCCGAGAGCATACGTATGAGTGTTTGCATGTCGTCGGTGTTGGCGATCAGCGGTTTGGCGATGAGGATCGTAGATTCGAATGCCGGTTGACTTTCGGCTGTTTGGCGATGGATCTTCTCGTACTCTTTTCCGTAAAGCAGGTGGGTGGGCGCTATGACCACTTCGGCAAACCCGTCGTTTGCCGCGCGCTTCAAAGCGGCGGGAACATCATCCACGAAAACGCCACGTTCGGCTAAAGTTCTGATGACTATTCCGCTGGTAAAGGCCCGTCTCACTTCGAAGTCCGAAAAAGACCGTGCAAGATGCTCCTCCACGGCGGCGATGTTTTTTTCACAAGTGTCTTCGTAGGTTGTGCCGAAGCTTGTGACCAGTAGCAGTTTTTTGCCCATAGCCTTCTCCTTAGGGAAGCACCGACTCACAATCTGACATACAAGCGATAAATCGGCACTTTTCTGCCGATGCGTTTTCACGCATAATACCGGATGAATGCAGGCTGTGACCGAGTATCGGGATCCAAATGCGGGCAAAGTGCTGAAAGGTGATATGACCAGGTAGCTATTGCCGGTATGCTGAGCTCCAGGTGCTACAATGTGCGCATCGAGTGGGTTAGAGGTCTTTGGAATGTAAAGGAGTGCTTTATGGTGGAATTGCAGCTACAAGCGGGGGATCTTGCGGTTTTTGACGAGGCGATCGCCGAGTCGAGTGCTAAAAAATGGGACGAGGTGGCTAAGCCGTTGGGCAGCTTGGGGCGCTTGGAAGAAGCAGTGATCGGCATTCTTGCCGCGACCTCCGACCCGGACTACACGATCGACAAACGTGCCGTGGTTACGCTTTGTGCGGCCAACGGGGTTGTCGACCAGGGCGTGACGATGACGCCCGGAGTGGTCACCACCATTTTGGCCAAAGGTCTGGCCGAGAATAAACTCACCGTCAACACCATGGCGGCGGTTGCACATGCCGACGTATTTACCGTCGACATGGGCATCGCCGAGCCACTTGAGATCGAGGGTTTGCTCGACCGCAGGATCGGCCCGGGAACCGGCGACATCAGCCAGGGCCCGGCAATGAGTCGCGAGCAGGCGCTTCAGGCCATGCAGGTGGGCATCGATTTAGTGCGTGACCTCAAGGAGCAAGGCTACAAGATCATCTGCACCGGCGAGGCGGGCATCGGCAACACCACGTCTTCGAGCGCCATCACTACGGTGCTTTTGGATGGGGATCCGGTCGAGCTCACCGGCAGGGGAGTGGGCCTGAGCGATGAGGGTTTGGCCAAAAAGGTGGCCACCATCAAGCGGGCCATCGAGGTCAATGCGCCGGATGTGAATGACGCGATCG
>DOMT01000142.1:1916-5736 GCA_003509825.1 Coriobacteriia bacterium | reverse complement strand
CATCGGTGCCGGTATCGGTATCTTCATCGCCTACATCGGTGTTAAGAACGCCGGACTTTTACAGTTCACCAGTGATCCGGGAACCTATGCCCTGTTGGACAGCGGTACGGTTATCGCCGGTTCCGGTGCGGTGCCGGCCATGGTACCCATCGTCGGTGGAACCCTCATCATGGCGGTGCTCTCGATCATTTTGATGGCAACCCTGGTGGCCCTCAAGGTGCCGGGTGCGATTTTGGTCTCCATCCTCATCTCTACGGCCGTCGGCATTCCTCTGGGTATGGTCAGCTTCGACTTCAGCACCTATTTTTCCAGCTTGGNNGGGTCGTAGCCATCCCGTCGCTGTTTGCAGACCCGAGCAACTTCCTCGTCATTCTGGCCGCTATCTTCGCACTTTCTCTCACCGATACCTTCGATACCATCGGAACCTTCATCGGAACCGGTCGTAGCACGGGTATCTTCAGCGAGGAGGAGATCGACAACATCGCCAAATNNCATCGCCACCTCGGTGGGTGCGCTCTTCGGTACCTCCAACACCACCACCTACGTTGAGTCTTCGGCCGGTATCGCCGCCGGTGGTCGCACGGGTCTCACCGCCCTTACCACCGCCGCGTGTTTCGTGTTGGCGATGGTATTCCAGCCGTTTGTGACCGCGGTTCCTTCATGGGCGACCGCGCCGGCTTTGATAATCGTCGGTGTGTTCATGGTGGCTCCGCTTAAGGAGATCAACTGGCGCGACCTACAGGATGCGATCCCCGCGTTCTTCGCCGCTACCATGATGGCGATCTTCTACAACATCACCACCGGTATCGCGCTCGGATTTATCTTCTACTGCATCATCAAGCTCGCCACCGGTAAGGTGCGTGAGATCCATCCCGTGTTGGGCGTGGTGACGATTCTGCTGCTTGCGAACTTCATCCTCACCGCTTACACCTCGACCCTGTAGGAGTGCGTGATGACCGTGCAAGACTGGCCTCAAAGTTGGCGGATATGCCTTAAGGGTGATCCTGACAGCTGTTATATCGATCTGCCCCTGGTGTCGGGCCATAACGGTGTGCGCATCTACGCTTTGGATCTGATGGGCAAGACCGGGCAAAATACCGCCGCCGCCGAATCCCTCTGCAACATGATCGGGGATCGAGGTCTCGACTACGATGTGCTGATCACGGCGGAGTCAAAAGCGATCGCGCTCACCAATGAGCTGGCAAAACTCGTCAATAACGAGGACTATGTGGTCTTGCGCAAGTCCCCCAAACTCTATATGCCCGATCCGGTTATGGTGGAGGTGCAGTCCATCACCACCAAAAACGTGCAGTACCTTTATTTGGGGCGGGATAAGGCAAACGCACTGGTGGGCAAGCGGGCGATCGTGGTCGACGACGTGGTCTCGACGGGCGGCACTATGGACGCGATTTTAGACATGGCGGATAAGGTCGGCTTTGAAGTGACCCTGATAGCCACCGTCTTGACGGAAGGGGAGGACCGCACGCAGTATCGCGGTATCCCCCTCGTGAAGCTCGGGCACATCCCTTTGCCCGAAGCGCTCTGATCGCCGGATATAAGAAGAAGCACGTCGCTTGTAAATCTGCAGGCGGCGTGTTTTTTGTATCGACATTCGACCATTGAAGGCTACCCGGGGAGTTCAAACGTATCGACGGCCTGAAATTGGAAGCCCGGGCCGAGCTGTAAAACGTATAGGGGTTACTTGAAAAAGGGAGAAACGTGGGGTTTTTCTCGTTCGTAAGGCCCTGCAAGAAGATTCATCGACACCGCTACCTGCATATTTGTAGAACTCCAAGACATGACACTACTAAACGATAATGATAGAACCTTACGTTTCTCCCGATCTTGCGCAAAGGTGATCATCATCGTTGTGTTTATGGCAGCTCCGCTCAAAGAGGTCAACCGGCGCGACCTACAGGATGCGATCCCTACAGTCGATTTGCCCATTCGACAAAGTGCGATTGCGAATGCCTTCCAGCCAGGAGCGACGTATAGGGCTGCCGCCGATTCGCACGCTGAGCCACGCGTGTCTCGGTTCTGAGTCGGCCGTCGGAGTGTAGAAAACTGATGGCGACCCTCCTGTATGATCAGGCGGCACTATCGACCACCGCATTCAATCCGGTAGGCTGGGTAGCTCCCGCCTCAAATCCCTACGCACACTACGCTGCCAAAACAGCTCGCCCAAATAGAGTAGCTTCTCGCGCCAGGGCCGCGCCAACAACGCTTTGGCGGTATTTTTCGGGGAATAGATTTTCGCGCTCGCCCGGATTATTTCCTTTTGAAGGTCGCGTGCGGATAGCAGCTTCGGCCTATGTACCACATGGCCGTTGTATTTCTCCCAGTTCCGATGAAGCAACCTATCCTTATTTTCCTCGTAAACGGGGGTTCCCGGAACAAAATACATCGACTGGATCAAAACTCCGCGTATATCATGTTCGATGACGAATTCGGCCAGCCTGTCGCCGATGCCTTTTTCGTGATTCTCCGCTCCCATGATGAAGAGGCCGCGTACGCGCAGCCCGTGTCGTTGAACGTTCTTGATGGCGCGGATAATATCCGATCGGTTACTCCGTTTATGGTATTTCTCGAAACTCTCGTCTTCCAAAAACTCTATCCCGAAAGCTATTTCCACAAACCCTGCATGTTTCAGCAACTCCAGCATCTCATCGTCTAACCCGACTTCATAGCGTGCCTGAATTGTGAAGGCATACTCGATTTTGCTGTCGATAAGGGCTTCGAGCACTGAGATAGCCCAGTTACGATCGGCAAAGAAGTTGTCGTCGGTGATCCACTGNNCCCAACAGGGGTTTGAGGCGTCTGGTGTTTTGGAAGGCGATCGCCTGGCGAATGTCCTCCACCACGTTTTCAGGTGAACGCGTGCGTACCTTGCGGCCGAAATGCCTGACAACGGCACAGTAGTCACAATTGTGGGGGCAACCGCGCGAAGCATGTACCTGCGGCCAAATCGTATTATGTCCCGCCATTTTGTGATAATTATGGAGTAGGTGGCGATTCGGGATCGTGTTGATGTCGTGTGGTGGCAACCTGTCACCCNNCGGGAAAGATGATAGGGCGGTTGCCTTGTAGTGTTTTGATGAATTCGAGTATGGATTCGTCGCCTTCCCCGAGCAGCACGTAATCACAATGTTTTACCGCATCGACATAATCCATCGAGGCGTGTAAGCCGCCTAATACGACAACGGCTTGCGAGTGCTCCTTGATGTATTCGGCAAGCTCATATCCCCGTGTGGCGGCAAAGGTGAAANNCAACACGATGTCGGCGCTCAGAACATCATCCCAATCGATTTCGGAGATGGACTCACTATACATCAACGTATCGTCGATCACGTTTTTTACAATAGTGGTCAAGGTGAGAAGACCATGGGAGGGGGTTCGGATGTATTTCTCGTAGGTATAGAGATTCTTCAGGCTGCGACGATAGGGGAGGTTCCCCGGTTCGACAAAACGTACCTTCCGCACATCCATAGTTATTCCCCTGGTATCCCGCCGATACGACTGCACCTGTGTCGGCATATCCTCTTTAAGATCGTCCCATTAAACCGGATTATATCGAAGTTCGTAAAGAGNNAGTTGCTTTTGTGCGGGAGGATGATCACCTTTGTTGCTCTATGTCTTCGGGGAGCGTCGACCTGTCTACTCCAGTGCTTGTGCGATGTCGGCTATCAGGTCTTCGGTGGCTTCGATGCCACAGGAGAAGCGGATCATGTCGGGTTCGATGCCTGCCGCTGCGAGCTCCTCGTCGCTCATCTGACGGTGGGTGGCGTTTGCCGGGTGTAGCACGCAGGTGCGTGCGTCGGCC
>DOMT01000142.1:0-1860 GCA_003509825.1 Coriobacteriia bacterium | reverse complement strand
CGGGCAGGTACTTCTTGTGCAGATCGTGGTAGGGGTCAGCTTCAAGTCCGCTGTACTTAACCTGCACGATCTTCGGGTGACTGCTCAAAAACTCCGCGACCGCCTGACCGTTTTCGCAGTGGCGCTTCATGCGCAGGTGTAGGCTCTCCAGGCCGAAGTTGAGTAAAAACGCGTTTTGCGGTGACTGGATGGAGCCCAGGTCACGCATCAGCTGTGCGGTGGCTTTGGTGATGAAGGCACCGGCTAAACCGAAGCGCTCGGTGTAGACAAGACCGTGATAGCTNNTCATCGGGTTGGGTGAGTCCGGGAAATTTATCGCTGTGGGCGTTCCAATCGAACTTGCCCGAATCCACCAAGCACCCGCCCACACCCGCACCGTGCCCGTCCATATATTTGGTGGTGGAGTGTGTGACGATGTCTGCGCCCCACTCGAAGGGACGGCAGTTTACCGGGGTGGGAAAGGTGTTGTCGACGATCAGCGGCACACCGTGCGCGTGCGCGGCATCGGCCCAGCGTTCGATGTCGAAGACGGTGAGCGCCGGGTTGGCGATGGTTTCACCGAAGACGGCCTTGGTATTGGGCTTGAAGGCGGCGTCGAGCTCCTCGTCGGTGCACGTCGACGGCAGGAAGCTGAACTCGATACCCATACGTTTCATGGTTACCGCAAACAGGTTGTAGGTGCCGCCGTACAGCTCCGAGCAGGCAATGATGTGGTCGCCCGCACCCGCGATGTTAAATATTGCGAAGAGGTTGGCGGCTTGTCCGGAGGAGGTGAGCATGGCGGCCGTTCCACCTTCGAGCTCACAGATCTTGGCCGCGACGTTGTCGTTGGTGGGGTTTTGCAAGCGGGTGTAAAAATATCCGGAAGCCTCCAAGTCGAACCGTTTGCCCATAAACTCGCTGCTATCGTATTTAAACGTCGTGCTTTGGATGATCGGCACCTGACGTGGCTCGCCGTTGCCGGGGCGATAGCCGCCCTGCACGCAGATGGTTTCGATAGATTGATCCATATATACTCTCTCCTTTATCTCTGGAAAAATATGTTTTGTAGTATCGCATACTTCAAAGATATTCCCGTGAAAAAATAACACAAGCTCCCGGACGGGTGGTGCCGAAGCGCAGAGCACCCTTCATCGAATAATGTCTTTTGCCGGTTTGTAAACGGTGTCGCGCATCCGCACGGCCAAGCTGTTTTTCAACCCGACGTTCCATTAAAATGATTTTCGTTATATCAGTTTTGTTGCCTTGGATGTATGAGAAAGCAGAAAGGATACGGAGCGTGAAAACGATTTACGACGGCAAGACAAAGACGGTATTGTTGGATGAGGGGACCGGGGATTATTACCTGTTCTTCAAGGATAGCGCCACAGGCGAAGACGGCATGTTCGACCCCGGATTCAACACGGTGGGAGGAAGCGTAGAAGGCAAGGGAAAAACAGGACTGATAGTATCCCAATACTTTTTCGAACTGATGAAAAAGCATGATATCCCCACCCACTATCTCGGTGCGGATATCGAGAATAATCTCATGAAGGTACGTAACGTTGATGTTCCCAAGCTGGAGTTCGTGCTGCGATACTTTACCGCCGGCAGCATGTCACGACGTTTTTCGCTGGAGCAGGGCATTGCCTTCGAGCCGCCGTATCTGGAGGTCACTCTCAAGNNAGGGCGATCCGCTGATCAGCGAGAGACTCTGCCTGATGAAGGGTATGCTCAAAGAGGGCGAATACGACCGCGCGCTCGATCTGCTGGTAAAAACCGGTGCAGTCTTGCGTGAGGAGCTCAAAACCATGGGTCTCAAGCTCATCGACTTCAAGCTGGAGTTCGGCTTCGACGAGGATCGCAACATCTACATCGCCG
>DOMT01000179.1:4846-5248 GCA_003509825.1 Coriobacteriia bacterium | reverse complement strand
AGCAGCCCGAAGGCCGCAACCACGATGAAATCGGGGTCTGTGGCGGCCAGGGGGTCGAGCAGTGCCGTATCGACGACACGCTTTTGTCCGGTTGTCCGGTCCGATGAAGGGGTCGAAGCAACGTAAAAACTTCGAGGGGTGATAACGGGGATACCCTGTTCTTCGGCGGCAACGCGTACGGGTGACGGCAACAGGGTTTTACCGCGCGAGGACGCCCCGTCCGGGCGGGTGACCACCGTCTTTACCGAAAATCGCTCACCTGCATCCCCCACGAGCGCCTTGAGCGCCACGGCGGCGAAGTCGGGGGTTCCCATAAATACGATGTTCATTGCAACCTCCCGGTGGCGTTTCTATTGTGCGCTTCCGCCCCATGACGGAAGCCTGTTTTTGATTTCGTGTGCG
>DOMT01000179.1:0-4685 GCA_003509825.1 Coriobacteriia bacterium | reverse complement strand
GATATTGTTGTAGCGCTCAATGGGCACCGAGATACCGGGGATGGACAGGCAGCCCTCGTCCTCCATCTGCTTTTCGCCCCAGAGGCGCTTGACCACGGGGTTGATGAAGAAGGTCGGGTTTTGCTCGTTGAGGTTTCCGTCCTCGTCGGGCGGGGTAACGTCGACGATTATCAGCTGTTTGCCGATGCCCACCTGCGGCGCGGCCAAGCCGCAGCCCTGGCTCTTATACATCAGCTTGGCCATCTGCTTGGCGGTCGATCTGATTTTCTTCATTTCATCGGGTGTTACCGGTTTGCTTTTTTCGCGCAAAATCGGATTGGGGGCTAAAACGATTCGCATGATGACTTTCGATACCTTACTCTCGTGCAATGGGAAGTTTTTTCGGCTAAATCACGACGGGAATCGCCGCAAGACAATGCCTGGGCGATTCCCGTCGAAGTCGGGCTTTGCGTCCCTACAGCGCTAGGCGCTCGTCCAGCTGCCTGATTACCAGCTTGGCCAGCAAAATCTGCATCGGCTCGACCCGGGGTTTGCCGTCGAGACCGTCGTAAGCGCTGAGGGCCTCGTAGTACTCCTGCTTGTCGTCGGCGTTAAAGATGATCGCCGGATAGCCGGCCTGCTCCAACATGATGTTGACGATAACGCGACCCACGCGGCCGTTTCCGTCGCCGAACGGATGGATTTTTTCCAGCCGTAGGTGAAAGTAGGCGATGCTCTCAAGCGGATGACGATCTTCGCTCGGCTTGGACTCAACCAGCTGCATCATCTTGTAGGGCACCTTCTCATAGGAGGTAGGCCTGTGTCCGTGGATCATCATGTTGTAATCGCGATACTCGCTGCCCTCGCCGTGACGATCGATCAGCATCATGTAGTGGAGTCTCTTGATCTCGAACTCGGTGATACGGATGTTGTTTTTGGCGTAGCGCTGCCCTATCAGAGTCGCATCGCGATAACCGAGCACCAAAACATGATCGGAGAGCGACTTACCCTCGATGACCTCGTTGTTTTTGAGAATATGCTCAACCTCTTCACGCGTTAGCCTATTGCCCTCGATGGCATTGGATTGGTAAATACAGTCATACAAAAAACGCTCCTCGAATGCCTCTAACACATCGGGAGCGAGCTCGGGTTTTAAACCCAGTTCAGCCTTTTTCTTGTCGACTTCACGCAGAAGCACATCTAGTTCTTCAGTCACTACAGTCTCCTCTCTGCAAGGTGTCCTGTTTACTCGATATGGGTCTTACCGTTCATCCCATTGTAGCGGCTTTGCGCCGGGATTGGAAAGGCAAAACGGAAGTTTTTGGATTAGTTGTTTGAGAATGGTTTAACGGACGCCACCTCCTACCCGGGAAAACTCATAACGCATTTTCTCCACCCGGGAATTCAGCCCGCCCTTCGAGGCTGTTTTCCGCTTCAGCAAAAAGAGCTCGAGATTACTCAGGCACAGATCCAGATCGATGCCCGCCCGCTTGCCCATCGCCTTGAAGTAGCAGTCCAAAAACGCCGAGGAATCCCCTTGTTCGCGTCGCTCAAGCGCTTCGAAGTTGAGTTCGAGTGACTGCATCCAACAGCTGAGAGCCTCGCCATCTTCGCCGAGCTCGAGCAAGGTAAGCGCCTTGTTGTTCAGATGGCCGGCACTGTCCGAACCATCCGATGGAACATTCCGTGGATACACGACGCCCGTTTCCTGTCTATAGATTTCGAGAAGCTCGGCTTCGACCTCGGCAAAATCGTGCGGCCGGTCTTCGGGATCCATCGCAAGACACCTGCCGAGCAGAGAAAACATCCGATCGGGAATCGCAAAACGCGCCGAACCCCGCGTCTCGGTCATAATAAAACCTGCGATCTTGCTGAGTTGCCAGGGCCTTTGCGCCATATACATCTCGAGCACCGTAACGGCCCAGCAGAAAATGTCCGTTCGCCTCGTAAGGGTTTTTCCCTCCTCTTGCTCGGGCGCAGCATAGGCCGGTGTGTAGGCGCCACCACCTTGTGCGGAACGTGGCTGCTGCTGCGGACGCTCGGTAATCGCCTGACCTTCAAGCTCGGTCTGCTCGTGAGCGACCGGCCCACCCAAAGACTGCGCGATACCGAAGTCGGCAACCTTGACGACCCCATCTTTTCCGAAGAGAAAATTGTGTGGTTTCACATCCAGATGAACCACGCCGTTTTCATGCGCGAAACCGAGCCCGCGCGCCGCCTGAATTGCGATGTAGAGAATACGCGCACCCGTCTCCTGTGCCGCCCCTGCGTAGAGTGTGTCCGCCCTCAGCAGGTCGGCAAGACTGCCTCCGACCATCCACTCGGAAAAAACGGAAGGCACCCCGGATATCTCCCGCACAAAATGGCAGGTAACGATATGGGGATGGAGCCCGAGATTCGACCATGTTTGACATTCGTTGATGAAGACCTGCTTTTGCGCCTCGGTTACAAAGAGGTGCGCATGAGGGCGCTTCAGCGCCATTTCCTGTAACCAGCCTACATGCCTTACCTTAAATACCGCGCCATACCGCCGATCATCGGCCCGTCGAGCACATCGTAAACGCCGAGCACGCGGTCGCCGACAGATATAACCGCATCGTTTGGGCTCATCATCATCAGACCACCTCGTGATAGAACAACCCCGAACGTGCGGCTTCGTGTTCGGTTACCCGACAGCCCAAGGCGCTCTCTTCGATCTCCCACAAACTACGCATGCCACGCGACTTGGGATCGTTAAGCCCCGAAATATCGGTTTGCCCCTCTTCCCGGCGCTTGCGGGCCTTGATGGGTGAGAGCATGTCGGGCGCCACGAGAAAGCAGTAATCCTCCCGCCCCTTGCCGAGTTTTTGGCCGCCCAGATCAACCACCTCCAAGACAAGCAGCTCGTCTCCGTAGCCGTAGGGCAGCGAGACGTAAAGCCCCATCCCACAGGTAAAGCAGTCGTCGGGAATAATCGCGTTGTAGTCATCGTCGTATTGTCTGCCGATATGCATGAGACCCTCCATCCAAGTCATGGCACCGCCTACGAGAGATGCATTATGATCCTGATTGCTGAATAGCATGTCTTCGACATAGGTTTTTCATTAAAGTTTCAAATGGTCGATGCGGCTAGATCGGTTTTCCGCTGAAATCGAGGCCGCCGGAGAGCGCTTGGGAGAGTGCGCCGCGATGGTGGAGGATGATGATTATCCTAAACGTGATATTTTCCAACTCGTCGTCTTCAAATATTCTCGGTCGCCCGGAGCCGTTTAGGCAACGCCTTTACAGCAGGTCCAACGGGTCGATATCCACGGCCAGGCTGACGCCCGGTGTTGCCTTGAAGGCTCTGATCGACGGGGCCAACAGGCCCGGCAGGTCGGTATTTTCGGGGGCTTTAACGAGGATATGCCAGCGGTGGTTATCCTGGCGTTTTGCCAGTACGCAGGGGCTGGGTCCGAGCACCTGTACCGGAGAGGCTTCTTCAAACGAGGCTTCGGTGGCGGCGGCCAATCTCAGGGCCTCCGACGAGACGTCTTTGAGATTTTTGCCCCATACGAGGATGTTGGCCAGGCGGCTGTAGGGCGGGTAGCCGATCTCACTGCGCGTGGCGCGTTCCTCCTCGAGCAGCAGCTCTCTGCCGTGGGCCGCCGCCGCCCGTATGGCAACGTGCTCGGGCCAATAGGTCTGTACGATCACCCGTCCGTCTTTCTCGGCACGTCCCGCGCGACCGCTCACCTGCTCCAGTAGCTGGTAGGTGCGCTCGGGAGCGCGAAAATCGGGGAACTTCANNGCAATGAGCACCCCCACCAAGGTGACGTCGGGGAAATCCAAACCCTTGGCGATCATCTGCGTGCCCAGCAACACGCCGTAGGGCGCGGCGATAAACTCGCTCAAGCATTGTTCGTGACCGCTTTTGCCGCGCGTGGTGTCGGCGTCCATGCGGATGACCGGCGTGCCTTCGGGCAGTAATGCCTGCAATTGCTGGGCGGCAAATTGGGTTCCCGGCCCGAGCTGTTTGATAGCCACACTACTGCATTCGGGACAGATGACGGGTGGTGTTTGCTCGGCGCCGCAATGATGACAGACCAGGCGAGCCGGTTGTGTGTGATAGGTAAACGAGGTCGCGCAACTCTCGCAGGTGGGCACGTATCCACAATCCCTACAAAGGAGAAACGAGGCGAAACCCCGCTTGTTGAGCAGCAGCACCGCCTTCTCCTTGCGCTCGATGGTTTTAAGCAGGGCCTCTTTGAGGGGAAGTGAAAACATCGACTTGTTGCCCGATTTGAACTGGGCGCCGAGATCGACGATCTGTATCGGCGGCAACGGTTGGCCCGAGACACGGTCGGGCAGCTCCACATGGGTGTAGGTGCCCCGCTCAACGGCATGCAGAGCCTCCATCGACGGCGTGGCACTGCCCAGCACCAAAACCGCACCCGTCAGCTCGGCGAGTTTCGCGGCCACATCACGGGTTACGTATCGAGGCGACGAACTCTGCTTATAGCTGCCGTCGTGCTCCTCGTCGATGATGATGAGGCGCAGGTCCTTGAGGGGGGCGAACAGTGCCGAGCGCGCGCCGACCACCACCTTGGCCTTGCCGCTCCGCACGAGACCCCACTGATCGTAGCGCTCCCCTGCCGAAAGCCGGGAGTGCAGGATGGCCACCTGCTCACCGAAGCGGGCTCTGAATCGCGCCACCGTCTGTGGCGTGAGCGAGATTTCCGGAACCA
>DOMT01000227.1 GCA_003509825.1 Coriobacteriia bacterium | reverse complement strand
GAAAAGGCATCGAGAACTTCCTTGTGCGGGTGTCCGTAGCTATTGTCGGCCCCACAGGAAATTACGGCATAGGAGGGCTTGAGCTTCGAGACCAGTGCGGCATTCGTGCCGACGGAGCTGCCGTGATGCGCCACCTTGAGGACGTCGACCGTCTTGTCACAGGCGGCCGAGACAAGCGAAGTCTTGGCTTCGCCGGCAAACAGGAACGACACCTCACCGAACTCCAACAAGGTGATGGCCGACCAATCATCCGAATCGGAGGACGCCGATGATGTGGTGGGATGGAGGATGCGGGCACTGCATCCGTCCGCCGCATGAAGCGCTGTGCCGGCGGGAGTGGCCACGGCTGTTCGGATCGAGAGTCCTTTTTTGCTCACCGCATCCAGAAAGTTCTCGAAGGTCGCGGTGTTGTGTGACACCTTCGGTGCCCAGATCTCCCCGATTTCGNNCGGCGATCAGGCCGCCGATATGATCCTCGTGGGGGTGGGTGGCGATGAGGTAGTCGATCTTCTTATATCCAAGTGAGGAGATAAGCGCCGTCACCTTGCCGCCCTTGTCGGCGGTTCCGCCATCGATGAGCATGGTTTTTCCACCCGGGAGCTCGATGAACTCGCTGTCACCCTGACCGACGTCGATGTAGTGTACTCGCAGCACACCTTTGGGGGTCGTAGAGGTGCCGGCTGTTTGTGTCGTGTCGCCCGCTCCCTGAGAGAGGGCCTTCGCTTCGCTATCGGTTTTGGAAGCTGAGCGATTCTTGCCGTCAGCGGACTGCGCTATCTGCTTTTCGGCACTCGGTTTCGTCGCGTTTTGTTGTGCGGGGTTTGAAAGACTGCCGATGCCGGCGAGAATCACCAATGCTGCGATGACACATAGCGCCACACGGGTTTTCTTTGACAGTGATACCCATTTTTCCTTGAGCGTCGCAAGAAGCGATGTCCATTTTTCCTTCAGCAATGAAACCACCTTTCTTCCAGCTTGACACCATGAGGTCGAAATAGAGAACCAAAGTGCGGTCGTGAAGCATATGTGCCGCTATATATGCAAGAATCTCGAATACATAATAGCAAAAATTTCATCGATTTGAGTATCATTGGCGAAACTTCGTCGAAAACCCGTCCTTACCGCTCGCCGTCGGATTCATACCGTAGCGCATACATCCTACTGCTGTTTACCTGTTAGATACACCGCTCATGTATCTCTCCTTGAGCTACCTTGCAAGCGCTTGCTAAGGTTGGCTCGGTTGGGGAAGATTGGAGTGAGTATGAGTAAGGTATGCGTTATAACCGGTGGCGGCAGCGGCATGTGTCTTGCGGCCGCGAAGTACGTCGACAAGGACTATCATCTCGTTATCACGGGAAGGACGGTCGCCAAGCTGGCCGGTGCCAAGGAGTTGCTGGAGGCCTTGGGACACGATGTGGAGGCGGTAGCCTGTGATGTGAGCAACCCGGATGATGTAAAAAAGCTCGTTGAAACCGCCTGCTCGCTCGGCGAGGTGGTCGCAGTCATCAACGGCGCCGGCGTCTCTCCCTCCATGGGTGGTGCGGAGTACATCTTCGGAATCAATGCTCTGGGCACGATCAACGTAAACGAGGAGTTCGCCACTGTTTTGGCGGAGGGTGGCTGCATCGTCGACATAGCCTCCATAGCGGGCTACATGCTGCCCGAGGAGAACTATCCGTTCGCGCTTTACCCCTTGGCCTTGAGTGATCCGCAGGCGTTTGCAAAAAATATGCAGGAGATATTCTCCCAAACCCCCGAGCAGGAGGCGGGTTTTTATTCTTATGCGGTATCGAAGAACTTCGTAGCCTGGTACGCAAAACAACTTGCGATACGACTCGGTAAGCGGGGTGTCCGCGTGCTTTCCGTATCGCCGGGCGTCATCGACACCCCGATGGTGCAGGCGGAAGGCGACTCGTCGAGCGAGGATGTGGCGATGATGGGCGTGCTCGGCCGCATGGGTACCGCCGAGGAACTCGGGAGCCTGTTGGCGTTTCTAGCAACCGGCCCGGCAACCTTTGTCACAGCCGTGGATATTCTCAGCGACGGCGGCTACGTGACGGGCATGCGGGCTGCACAAGGGTAGCTCGGACGCCCCGGGAGAGTATTTTACGCAAATGACGGAACGGCTCGGTATCTTGAAAATACCGGACGAGATCGACGACATCCATGAGAAACACACTATCGATCCGGGGCGATTCAGTGATCCTGCGGCTCTCATCAGGGAGGATCGGGAGCGATGAGAGCTATTCTCGGAATCACGATCCATTATGACCCCGAACATACTCTGAGGTAGGGACGGTTAGGTCTATAGATAGCCGGAGCTTCAGGCGCTGGATGTCAATGGTCGATGCCTGAAGCGTTCCATGCACATTGTGCGCATGAAAACCGTTACTTGACTCGCGCCCTGTGACGGGAGTATAAAATAAAGAGCGAAAGCGGTTCGACGACCCGGATAGCGTGCCGATCAATTGGCAGGTCGATATGACCGAAGAGTATTGGGTGACGGAACCGCTTTCATTCGGCCCTTGCACTTTAGTACAGTAGTGTGATAAAGTGACTCGACAAGAAATGATGCGATGGAAATCCGAAACGAAACGGGATGAGAAATCATGATTGCAGTAACCCCACGGGGATTCAGAGATGTGTTGCCGCAATAAGCGCGGTGGCGCGAGTACATCACCACGGAGGTGCAGGAAACCCTTTCTACATGGGGCTATGCGCCCATCGAGACACCGACGCTCGAGGTCTTGGAGGTTTTGGAACAGGGCGGCACGATGAGCGAAACACCGTTTCGGTTGTTCGACTCGGACGGGGCGCTGTTGGTACTACGCCCGGACGTCACGCTGCCGATCGCCCGGATGGC